>JBQCDS010000679.1:0-7096 GCA_051961035.1 Trinickia sp.
TCGCGTGGCGCCGATAGTCGCAAGCGAAATTGTTTCGTTCAAATGGCGGGAGCGGATTTATTGCGATGCAGCATCGCGGTCAGCGGGGCGAGAAAGCGCTCCGACGCGGCTGTCGTGGAAGTTCGGCGTGGCGGTGTGCCGCCGAAAGGCGGAGCGATTGCGCAAGTTTCGCGTCGCTTTTTTGATATTCGAAAGCGCGTGCGCGTGCGCTTCGAGCAAGGAGGGAATCTAGCGGCGCACAGGCGCACAGGCTCGCGGACTCACAGACTTACAGTCTGACAGGCGCACAGCCGCCCTTAAAGGCGCGCCTCGTACCGCGACCGCGAGCGGGCGGCCGCGACGCCCACTCTGCCTGCCGAATTCGCGGCAACCGCACCGGCGAGCCTACGCGCTCGCACGATCTCGGCAAGCTGCCACGACGCCAGCGCGATACAGCCGAAGGTGACCTCGCGCATTCGTTTCACCAGCGCGAGCGAAAGCCCGACCTCGCGATCGATGCCGAACATCTGCGCGAGCAGCACGACGGCCACTTCCTGTACACCGAGGCCCGCCGGCACCATGAAGGCGGCATGCCGCACGGCCTGCGTCAGCGCTTCGATGGCGATCGCGCCGCCAGCCGATACTGGGTGGCCCAGCAACGCCAACGCCCAATACGTTTCCAGCGCGCCGATGACATAACCGGCAAATTGCCAGACGAATGCACTCACCAATACGCCCGTGCGCTTCATCAGCGCATCGATTTCGGCATCGAGCCGAGCGCCGTCGATGCCCTGCAACAGCCGATGCTCTTTGCCGAGCGCTCGCGCCGCGAATCGCTCGATCGCATGAAACACACCGCCTCGCCGCAACAGCAATGCCGTCACCACGGGCAACGGCAGCGACAACACCAGCGCGAGCGCGATCGTCTTCGCGTGATCGCCGCCGGTTGCGGCAAGAATGAGCACGACACCCAGGGCCGAAAACGCGTACTGCACGGCGATCGTGATCAGCACTTCCACGATCACCGATGCGCTGACGATACCCGCATCGCGTACGCGCCAACGCGCAAGCCGAATACCGACGATCTCACCGCCCACCGCGAGCACCGGCAACAGCCGGCTGACGGCCTCGCGCACGGTGGCCACCCACCAAAGGAAGGCGAGCGGCGCCCGGCCGCGCAGCAAGATGCGCCAGCCGTAAGCGTCGAGCAGCAGCGGCAGCGCATGGAACGGCACGAGCCACAGCAGCGCGAAGCCGGCCCGGCCGATGACTTGCACGACGTCGGCCGCACCGTCGCGCGCGACGAGCGCAATGAGCAAGGCGATGCCGACGGGCCAGCCGGCCCATTTGAGCCATTTCGTCATAGCGACGCCCCTCCTCGCGCGGCGTCACCCGCACCGCGCGCATCGCCCGTGCCTTTCGAGCCGGCGTTGCCGCCGAAGACATCGGCGAACCCGCCGCAAAAGAGCCCCGCCTGGGAAATGGCTGCCGCCACGCGCGGCGAAATCAGCGCGTGCAGTTCGTCCACGTGGCGATACGCCTGCATCGAAGCCGTGATCGGCCCCTCGCCCGCTTCCGCTGGATGGCTGTAGATTTCGCCCACCCCATCGGCCGGCATGCGGGCGAGAGCGTCGAGCATCGCGGCTTCGTCCATGCCGCCCGTGTGCTCGATGCCGACGACATAGTCGTTGTAGGCCACGCCTGCGCGCGAGAGCCGCGCCCTCATGAGGCCGATCCAAGGCTTGAGCCACCACGGCGCATTTGCCTCGAACGGCAATCGCACGGCGCGCAGGCCGAACTCGCGCCCGATCGACAGCACGAGCGAGAGAACCGTCGGATGCAAATGGAAATGCTTGTGAGCGTTGACGTGATCGAGCGGCAGGCCGGTGCGCGCGAACGCCTCGAATTGGGCGCGGATCTCGCGCGCAAGCGCGCGCCGCACCGCCGGCAAGAAGAAGAAACGAAAGCCGTCACGCACCATCGCGTCGCCGAAACGGCCGTCGGGCCCAACGAGCGCGGGTATTTGCGCGGCCGGCAACGTAGCCGGCCCATCGGCCAGCACGAGGTGCAGCCCCACGCGCAGGCTAGGCAGCGCACGCGCGCGCGCCACGGCGTCTTGCGCCGCCGGCGCGCCCACCATGAGGCTGGCCGCCTTCAGCACACCCTGGCGATGGGCTCGCTCGATGCCTGCGTTCACACGCGGATGCAGACCGAAGTCGTCCGCGGTGACGATCAGCGCGCGACGGCTCGAGCAGGGCACCGTTTTACGCCTCGTGCGCGCGCAAGAAGCGGAAGAACTCGACGCCCTCGCGCAGACGGCGCTTCATCATGTCCCAGCTCGTCAGCATCTCGCGCACGATTTCCCAGATCTTCGACGGGCGGAAGTAGAACTCGCGATAGAACTGCTCGAGATGATGATAGATCTCGTCGCGCGACAGATGCGCATAGCCGATCGCCGCGAGCTGCACGCCTTCCTTGCTCACGAGGTTGATCGTCTTGTTCTCTTCCATCCAGCCGTTTTCGACCGCCTGCTTGTAAAGCGTCGTGCCGGGATACGGCGCGGCGAGCGAGACCTGGATCGTTTGCTGATTGATTTCCTTCGAGTACTCGATCGTTTTCTTGATCGTCTCTTGCGTTTCGCCGGGCAGGCCCAGGATGAACGTGCCGTGAATCTTGATGCCGAGCTTCTTGCAATCCGCGCTGAAGCGGCGCGCGAAATCGGTGCGCACGCCCTTCTTGATGTTCACGAGGATTTGATCGTCGCCCGATTCGAAACCGACAAGCAACAGGCGCAGGCCGTTTTCCTTCAAGACCTTGAGCGTCTTGTACGGCACGTTCGCCTTCGCGTTGCACGACCACGTCATGCCGAGCTTGCCGAGCCCGATTGCGATGGCTTCGGCGCGCGGCAAGTCGTCGGTGAAGGTGTCGTCGTCGAACATGAGCTCCTTCACTTCCGGCATGTTGTCGCGGATCCACTTCGCTTCCGCGAGCACGTTCTCGACCGAGCGCGTGCGATAGCGGTGGCCGCTGACCGTCTGCGGCCACAGGCAGAACGTGCAGCGCGACTTGCAGCCGCGGCCCGTGTAGATCGACACGTATGGATGCTTCAGGTAACCGATGAAGTAGTTGTCGATCTTCAGGTCGCGCTTGTAGATCGGCGCCACGAACGGCAGCTGGTCCATGTTCTCGAGGATCGGACGCGCTTCGTTGTGCTCGATCGAGCCGTCCTTTGCGCGCCAGGAGAGGCCCTTGATCTCGGCGAACGGTTTGCCTTCGGCCAGTTCCTTGCACGTGAAATCGAATTCCTCGCGGCAGACGAAATCGATCGCTTCGGTTGCCGTAAGCGAATTGTGCGGATCGACCATCACCTTCGCGCCGACCATGCCGACCAGCACCGACGGATTGCGCTTTTTCAGGTCTTGCGCGAAAAGCGCGTCGGTCGGGAACGACGGTGTGCTCGTGTGGATGATGACGAGCTCGTAGTCGTCGCAGATCTTCAAGGTCTCGTCGACGGACAGGCCATCGGCCGGGGCGTCGATCACGCGGCTGCCCGGAACGAGGGCCGCCGGCTGCGCGAGCCACGTCGGATACCAGAACGAGCGGATTTCGCGCTTGGCCTGATAGCGCGAACCGGCTCCGCCATCGAAACCGTCATACGACGGGGCCTGCAAGAACAGCGTTTTCATGGATGATGCTCCGGCAACCTTTGGGTGAAGCAAATGTTATGAGGACGACGGCCGCGTGGTGACGACCGCCGACGAAAGACGAATACGGTGCGCGTTCAGGTTCCGTCCGACCCTTCCGCGACGCCCGCGACGACGGGCATGCGCGCGCCCCGCCAAACGACGTGCGAGCCGAATGCCGCGACGAACCACTGCGCGGCGAGAAGCGCATCGCGCAGCGGCACCAGCGGCAGATCGCGCCAAAATTCGCCGCGCTCCCGCGCGCCACGGGCATGCACACCGATACGCGCGAGCGCGCCGAGCACGGTCGCGACGGCCAGTGCCGTGTCGCGGGGGCCCGCCGCGCCGTGCGCGGCCGCCAGCGCCCCGGCCAACACCCACGGCGACGTGAACGTGATGAACAGGAACGCGAAGCCGAGCGGATTGATCGAGCGGATCGTGCGCAGCCAGCGGGTTTCGCGGAGCCACAGCGCGGCAAAATCGGGCTCGATGACATCGGTATCGACGACGACTTCGGACAAGACTGTCTTCATACCGAGCTGGCGCGTGTACTCCGCCAGCCAGTAATCATCCGCCAGGCAATCCTTCAAAGCGTCGAAGCCGCCGATATCGGCCAGCACACGCGAGCGCAGCGCCAGCGTGGCGCCGAACCCGAAGCTGCGCGAGCCGCCGGCATGCGCGATCCGTACCGACGGGGCGAACCATTCGTTGATGAACTGCGCGCCGATGCGCGTCCAGAAGCCGCCCACGCTTTTCGCGTGGTACAAGCACGTGACGATGCCCACCTCGGGATCGGCGAGCGGCGCCGTCACGGCTTCGAGGTAATCGGGCGCGACCGCGATGTCGCTGTCGGCCAGCACAATGAGCGGATACTTCGCCCGCGCGGCCAAATTGATCAGATTGCTGACCTTGAGATTGTGACCATGCACGCGCGGATCGATTACGAGCGCCATGTCGCGCTCGGGAAACGCCGCTTGCAGCCTGCGCACGATGGCGATCGCCGGATCGGCGCTGGACGAGACGCCGAACAGCAACTCAAAACACGGGTGGGTCTGCTCGCAGAACGTCGAAAGATTTTCGTAAAGACGCGGCTCCGCGCCGCACAGCGGCTTGAGCACGCTCACGGGCTCGGCACAGCCGCCGGTGCGATCGAACGCGGGACCCGACGCGTCCCTGCCCCGCGCCCCGTTGCCGAGCCGTCGCGCCGACGGCAGCGTGAGCGCCGCGACGACGACATACGCCGCCGCCACGCAGCACAGCGCGACGAGCAGCCAATCCCACGACGCAGCGGGCGAAAATGTCATCGCGCGCCACCCTCGGGGGCTGGGCGTGCCACTGCCGCGCCTGCCGCCGTCAGGCGCCGGCGAAGCTCGACCGACCCGTTCGATGAGACGCTAGATGACACGCTCGCTACTCCTTGGTTTTTCTTGACGTGCGACGGGAAGCGAGGCCACGGCTCGCGCGCTGAAATGTCGCCGTCAGCCCACTTTGTACACTTTGGAAACGGGCAATTGTAGCAGCGCGTGCGGGAAATCGCTGAAAGCCCGGGCATGGGCGTCGGCCTTTCGCCGTGCGTAAGCGGCGCGGCGCCGCGCCGCACAAGGACTTGCGAGCCATTCGGGGAACGGCCCTCGCATGCGGCGGCCCACAGGCTCGCCACGTGCTGCGGCGGCTCGATGACGCGACGCAACAATTCATGTATCTTGGGAAATGTCGGCCAGTGCGCGGCGCGCGGCGTCTTATCGCCGGAGCCGGTGGCACGTCCGGTGGAAAGCGGCGTGCTTCACGCGAGCGAACTCATCATGAAAAACGTCTTGAGCATTCAACCGCACGTGGTGTTCGGCCATGCGGGCAACAGCGCAGCCGTCTTTCCGATGCAGCGGCTGGGCGTGAACGTCTGGCCGCTGGACACGATGCAGTTTTCGAATCACATGCAGTACGGGCATTGGGCCGGCAGCGCGATCGACCCGCCGCAGATGACCGAGCTCGTCGAAGGCATCGGTGCGATCGGCATGCTCCGGCGCTGCGACGCGATCGTCTCCGGCTACCTGGGCTCGCGGGAGCACGCACAGGCCGTCATGGACATCGTGCGCACCGTGAAGGCGACGAACCCGGAAGCCTGGCACTTTTGCACGCTGGTGATTGGCGCGGGCGCCGGTGCGAGCGTCGACGAATACCTGCTCGAGACCATGCCCGCGCTCGCCGATGGGCTCTCACCGACGCACGACACCTTGCAAAAGCTCGTCGGCCGTACGATCGAAACCGTCGACGAAGCCGTCCACGCGTGCCGCGAGATCATTCGCGGCGGCCCGCAAGTCGTGCTCGTCAAACAGCTCATCGACCGCAACAGCCCGGCCGACCGCGTCAATTTACTGTGCGTCACCGAGCGCGAAGCCTGGATGACGCAGCATCCGCGCTATCCGTTCGCGCGCCAGCCCGTTGGGGTGGGCGAGTTGACGAGCGCGACGTTCGTCGCCAGGCGTCTCGCCGGCGACCCGCTGCGCACGGCGTTCGAGCATGCCGTCTCCGCGGTGCATGCCGTTCTGAAAGCGACCTACGCCGCCGGCCGCTACGAGCTCGAACTCATCGCCGCTCAAGACGACATCGCCAAGCCGCGCGATTGGCTCGGGGCCTGGTCGATCGATGCGGGGTGATGCTCGATCGAGTCTATCGACTCGAACCGAGCCGATTCAATCGAGCTTGAACTGCGCGACGGCCGATGCGAGGTTGACCGCCTGCGTCTGCAACGCCGATGCCGCTGCGGCCGACTCTTCGACGAGCGCCGCGTTCTGCTGAACCATCTCGTCGAGTTGCGACACGGCGCGGTTCACCTCTTGGATGCCGCGCGTCTGTTCGTCGGCGGCATGCGTGAGTTCGGACATGATCGTCGTCACGCTCGACACGTTCGAGACGATTTCCGTCATCGTGTCGCCCGCCCGCTTGACCTGGCTCGAACCCGAGGACACGCTGTCGATCGTCGATTCGATGAGCGACTTGATCTCCTTGGCCGCCTGCGCGCTGCGCTGCGCGAGGCTGCGCACCTCGCCCGCCACGACCGCGAAGCCGCGGCCCTGCTCGCCCGCCCGCGCCGCTTCCACCGCGGCGTTCAGCGCAAGGATGTTGGTCTGGAACGCGATACCGTCGATCACGCCGATGATGTCGCCGATCTTGCCCGAGGCCGATTCGATGGTGCCCATCGTCGTGACGACTTCCGACACGACCTGTCCGCCGCGCGAAGCGACCGTGGAAGCCGACGCGGCCATGTCGTTGGCCTGCCGTGCCGAACTGGCCGACTGCGTGACGGTGGAGGTGATCTGCTCCATCGAAGCGGCCGTTTCCTGCAAGCTCGCAGCGGCCGATTCGGTCCGGCCCGACAAGTCGAGGTTGCCCATCGAGATCTCGCTCGCGGCCGAGGAGATCGCTTCGGCGCTCGC
>JBQCDS010000680.1:0-4587 GCA_051961035.1 Trinickia sp.
AAGCGCTCGTCGAACTCGGCCACGACGTGACGCTCTTCGCGAGCGGCGATTCCAAGACGGCGGCCAAGCTCGAGGCGTTCTGGCCGCAGGCGCTGCGTCTCGATCCGTCGATCCGCGACACGATGGCTCCGCATATGCTGCTGCTCGAGGAAGTGCGTCGGCGCGCCGATGAATTCGACGTGCTGCATTTCCACATCGACTACTACCCGTTCTCGCTGTTTTCGCGCCAGCCGGTTCCGCATTTGACGACGCTCCATGGGCGTCTCGATCTGCCCGAGCTGCAGCCCATTTTCAATACGTTCAACGACGTGCCGGTCGTCTCGATTTCGGACAATCAGCGCATGCCGCTGCCGCAAGCGCACTGGCTCTCGACCGTCTACCACGGGCTGCCCGAGAATCTCCTGACGCCGCGCCAGGACATGGAGCCGAGCTACCTCGCGTTCCTCGGCCGCATCTCGCCCGAAAAACGCGTCGACACGGCCATCCGCATCGCTGAAAAGGCCGGCATGAAGATCAAGATCGCGGCCAAGCTCGACAAGGCGGATCGCGCGTACTACGAAGAGCAGATCAAGCCGCTGTTCTCGCTGCCGCACGTCGAATACATCGGCGAAATCAGCGAATCCGAAAAGGCCGAATTCCTTGGTGGCGCGCACGCGTTGCTGTTCCCGATCGATTGGCCGGAGCCGTTCGGTCTCGTCATGATCGAAGCGATGGCGTGCGGCACGCCCGTCATTGCATTCAAGCGCGGCTCGGTGCCCGAAGTCATCGAGAACGGCGTGTCGGGCTTCGTCGTCGAAGACGAACTGTCGGCCGTCGCCGCCGTCAAGCGCCTCTCGTCGCTGCCGCGCGCAGGCGTGCGTCGGGCGTTCGAAGAGCGCTTCACCTCGAAAGTGATGGCGCAGAACTACCTCGCCTCGTACGAAAACTTGCTGCGTCAAAAGCACCGTACGGTGCTGCGCGAAGTCGCCGCCGGCTAAATAGCACGGTGGTGCGCGGCTCGCCGCGCTTCACGCTTGCTCGGACACGCCCTGCCTGCCTCGCGGCTCGCGGGGCGTGTCCTTTTCGGGCCGTAGGCCATGCCGGTTCGCGCGGACGGGGGATGCGCTGCGGCTTTCGTCGACGCATCGAGTCGAGAAAGGTGGCTGCCGAATCCCTATAATGCTGCTGCCGCGAAAAGGGCGGCGATGACGACTGACATGAGGAGAGCGTCTTGGCGAGAGCGAATCCCACGCGAGCGGAACCGGCACCGGGTGCCGGTACGATGTTCTCGCTACGCGCCATCGGTCTCGTCCTGCTGGCGCGTTGGCTGTACTCGATGTCGCAAATGGGCTATGGCGAATCGCTCTCTGCGATGGCCGCGTCGCCATGGGCGTCGGTCAACGGCGTATTCCTGTTTCTGCTCATCGTGTTGCCCGGCGCGCGCGCTCGGGCCGAACGGCCGTTTCATCCGCTGCCGCAGTGGCTGCGGCAGGCGCTGCGGCTGTTCGCCTTCTTATGCTTGTTGTTCGCGCTGTGGTCGATCGGTGTCTTCATTTGGGCTGCGGGCGGCAGGCGTACCGTCAACGCGATCGCCGAAACGAACGGGTGGCTCGTCGCGGCCCCGGCTTTATATGCGGCTGTCTTATGGATTTGCCGCCCGCGCGCGCTGTGGCGTACGAACGCCGCCGCGCGGCGCTTCGCGATCGGCCGATATGCGGTGTCGCTCGATGCGGCCACTCGGACGGCCGTCGTCTGGGCCGAAAGCCGCAAGCTCGGGCAATACGATGCACGGGAGCTTTCCGTCAGATGGCCAGCCGCGTCGGCGATCGAACGCGAGCGCCCGACGGCCCAGGCCGCGAGCGCTGCGCCCCCGGCCATGGGGCGTCCCGGCGGGGCCGCCCTGCGTGCCCACGGATGGGCGCGGCGTTCGCAAGTGGAGTTGCTGTGGGACTCGCCGGCAGCCGTGGGGCATAACCGGCAGACGGTTTTTCGCGCGACGCTCGCGACGGATGGCGACCGCACCACCGCCCATGCGCTCGATGCGACGCTGCGCCAAACCTGACCGCCAATCCCATTGGCCACCGAGCAACGCCGATTGAGGTAATCTGAAGCGGTTGGGGACGGTGTCTGTCGCGGTACGGGACATGGCCGACGTTGAAAGAGGAACAGCATGAAGCACGCGCGAATCGACATCACCCGCGCTTATGACGCGCCGGGCCCCGACGGCCATGCGCGTTTCTTGGTGGACCGCATGTGGCCGCGGGGCGTCACCAAGGCGTCGCTGGTTATCGATGGCTGGCTGCGCGACGTCGCGCCAAGCACCGAACTGCGCCGTTGGTTCGGGCATGATCCGGCGCGCTGGGAGGAATTTCGTCAGCGCTATCGCGACGAGCTCGACGCCAATCCGGCGGCTTGGCAGCCGCTCGTGGACGCGGCCAAGCACGGGCCGGTCACGCTCTTGTTCGGCGCGCGCGACCGCGAGCACAACCAGGCGGTTGTGTTACGCGAGTACCTTCTGCGCAAGGTCGCGCGTCACTAACCCATCCGTTCGTTTCTACAATCGCGTTACCCATGTCTTCTTCATCCCATGCCCGGCTGCAGTCGTTGCTTGCCGAAATCCAAGCCTGCCGCGCGTGCGAGGCCCATTTACCTCTCGGGCCGAGGCCGGTGCTACAGGTGGGGCGCGCGGCACGCGTGCTGGTCGTCGGCCAAGCGCCCGGCGCGCGCGTGCATGCGTCGGGCGTACCTTGGGATGACAAGAGCGGCGAGCGGTTGCGCGACTGGATGGGAATCGGCGCCGATCGTTTCTACGATCCGGACTGCATCGCGCTCGTGCCGATGGGCTACTGCTACCCGGGGCGCGGCAAGTCGGGGGATTTGCCGCCCCGGCGCGAATGCGCGGAGCGGTGGCTCGAGCGAGTCCTGGCGCAGATGCCGCATATCGAACTGACGTTGCTCGTCGGCGCCTACGCTCAGCAACATTTTCTTGGCGCCGAGCGTCGCACGACGTTGACCGAGACCGTCGCCGCGTGGCGCGACTACGGGCCGTCGCGGATGCCGCTGCCGCACCCGTCTCCGCGCAATCAGGGCTGGTTCAAGCATCACCCATGGTTCGAGCGGGATCTATTGCCCGTGCTGAAGGACCGGGTGTCGAAGGCGCTCCGCGGCAAACGAGTCGAGGCGACCGTCTAACTGCCCATCGCAGCAAGTTCGGCTACCCGCGCGCGGCATGCATTTTTGTCAGTGGCTGTCACTCATTTACCTGCCTTGCGGCCACTAATCGGGCTCTTTATCCCCATTCGCGATCGACGAATCGAACAAAGCAACGCGGCCGCAGCGCTGGCCGGCCAACTTCGCCGAGCGGGTCTATCATTGCACCCCTGGCGCGCTTTCTTGTCTCGAAACGACGGCGCGCATCGATCGACATAGCGCGTAGAAAGGACCGTCTCATGACTTCCGGCGTCATCCGCATTCGCGGAGCTCGTCAACACAATCTCAAAAATATCGATCTCGACCTGCGCACCGGGGAGATGGCGGTCGTCACCGGGCCGTCGGGTTCCGGTAAGTCGAGCCTCGTTTTCGACACGCTTTATGCCGAGGGGCAGCGCCGCTACGTCGAGACGTTCAGCGCCTACGCCCGGCAGTTTCTCGACCGCATGGATCGTCCGCAGGTGGACCGTGTCGATGGCGTGCCGCCCGCGATCGCGATCGACCAGACGAATCCCGTGCGCAGTTCGCGCTCCACGGTCGGCACGATGACGGAACTCAACGATCATCTGAAGCTGCTCTATGCCCGTGCCGCTCAGCTGTTCGACAAGGCGACGGCCGACTCGGTGCGTCACGACACGCCCGAGACCATTTACGCCGAGCTTGTTGCCCGCACGGCCGTGCACGACGAGCGGCTTGTCGTCACATTCCCGGTCGAGCTACCCGACGAGACGAGCGCCGACGAGGTGGGGCAGTGGCTTTCGGCAAGCGGGTACACGCGCGTGCAAGCCGAGCGCGAAGTGACGACGTCGGCCGGCGCGCGCAAGGTGCTGGATGTCGTGGCCGATCGCTTTCGCTTGAGCAAAGCCGACAAGGCGCGCGTGGTCGAGGCGATCGAGGCATCGCTCAAGCGCGGGGCGGGGCGCGTGAATGTCTATGTGCTGCCCGAGGGCGACACCGATACCGCGGAACAAGCGCCCCGTATCTGGCGTTTCTCGACGGGGCTGCATTGCCCCGAAAGCGATCTGCGCTATGCGGATCCGCAGCCGGGACTGTTTTCGTTCAATTCGGCTTACGGCGCGTGCGACGCCTGCCGTGGCTTCGGCAGAGTGATCGGCGTCGACCTCGGGCTCGTGATTCCCGATGTACGCAAGACGCTCGCGGGCGGCGCGATCAAGCCGATGCAAACGCCGGCTTGGAAGGAATGCCAGGACGACCTCATGCGCTATGCGGCGCGTGCGCGCATCCGCACGACGACGCCTTGGGCCGAGTTGACCGACGCGGAGCGCGACTGGGTCATCAACGGATCGCCCGATTGGAACGGCGAATGGCAGCGCGAGTGGTACGGCGTGCGGCGCTTCTTCAACTACCTCGAATCGAAAGCGTACAAGATGCACATCC
>JBQCDS010000681.1:0-10089 GCA_051961035.1 Trinickia sp.
GGCGTGCAGCCAGCCGAATGGCGCATCGATGCGGCTCAGCCACGCGCTGTCGTACATTGGCAAAAATCTCACGTCCGAACTGCGTGAAGCGGATCTCGCGCAACTCGCTGGCCAGAGCGTCAGCGCATTTTCGCGGACCTTTCACCGGCATACCGGCATGCCTTTCGTGCAGTACGTGAACCGCTTGCGAATCGAGTCCGCGTGCCAAATGTTGCAGGCCGAAGGCGCGAGCATCACCGAAGTGTGCTTCCAATCCGGGTTCAACAATGTGTCGAACTTCAACCGCCAGTTCCGCGCGGTCAAGGGGATGTCTCCATCGGAGTTTCGCTCGGTGCAGCGCCTGAACGCGCGCTGCCGCGACGTCGCGGTTCACGCGGCGGACGACGACAATGCAGTCATCCGAGCGGCGTCGCAGCGTACCGCGCGACGAGCAGCAAACGTGACGACAGCGGCATCTCCTCACTAGCTCGAGGCCAATCTTTACTGCGCTTCCAACACCATCGTGTCATTTCCGGCACGAGGGCCAGGTTCACGCTCGCAATGGGCGATGCGGACCGCAACCAAGGCAGTACCCACGCCAGTAACTTTCTAATAACCGGAGACAAACGATGACGAAATTATCAAATCGACTGATTGGCGCCAGCGTGCTGACCTTGAGCTTGGTCGGCAGTACGGCGGCGTTTGCCGCGCCAAGCGGGACGGTGGCTTTCCTGATGCCCGACGAGGCCTCGACTCGGTACGAACAGCACGATTTCCCGGGTTTCCAAACGGCGATGAAAAAACTTTGCCCAGCCTGCAAAGTGCTTTACCAAAATGCCAATGCCGATGTCGCGCAACAGCAGCAACAGTTCAACTCGGCCATCGCGCAAGGCGCGAAGGTGATCGTGCTTGACCCGGTCGATTCGACGGCTGCTGCATCGCTCGTTCACATGGCACAGAGCCAAGGCATCAAGGTGATCGCCTATGATCGGCCCGTGCCGTCGACGCCGGCCGACTACTATGTGTCGTTCGACAATGAAGGGATCGGCAAAGCCATTGCCCAATCGCTCGTCGAACATTTGAAGGCGACGGGCGTCCCGACGAGCAAGGGCGGGGTGCTCGAAGTCAACGGCTCGCCTACCGACGCGGCGGCGGGGCTCATCCGCAAGGGGATCCACGAAGGGTTGCAAGGCAGCGGTTATAAAACGCTCTCGGAGTACGACACCCCCGAGTGGGCGCCGCCGAAGGCGCAGCAATGGGTCAGCGGACAGATCACCCGATTCGGCTCCCAGATTATCGGTGTCGTCGCGGCCAACGACGGTACGGCCGGCGGCACGATCGCCGCGTTCAAGGCGGCAGGGGTCAACCCGGTCCCGCCGGTCACCGGCAACGATGCGACGCTCGCGGGACTGCAATTGATCATCGCCGGGGATCAGTACAACACCATCCTCAAGCCCAGCGAGATCGTCGCGGCGGCGGCGGCGAAGATCGCGGTAGGCTTCCTCTCGGGCCAGGCGCCGAAGGGCGACACGACACTGTTCAAAACGCCTACTCAACTCTTCAAGCCTGCCGTGATTACGCAGAAAAATCTCAAGGCGGATGTCGTCGACAAAGGCTTTGCGACGGCCGATCAACTCTGTTCCGGCCGCTATGCGGAAGGCTGCAAAAAGCTGGGCATCACGCACTGATCGTCACGCAACGATTCGACGCAATCTCTGACGGCCCGGCTCACTCGGGCCGTCGTACACGAACGAGGTAGCCTTCTCATGACCGAGACCGCACGGACCCGCGCAAAGTCAGGCGAACTGGTGCTGAGCCTGCGCGGTGTATGCAAGCACTTCGGGGCGGTGTCCGCCCTGACCGATATCGAGTTGGACGTGCGTGCCGGCGAGGTCGTCGCGCTGGTGGGCGATAACGGGGCCGGCAAATCGACGCTCGTGAAAGTGCTCGCCGGCGTTCATCAACCGAGCGCCGGCACGGTCACCTTCGGTGGTCGGCAAGTCGAATTGTCCGATCCCGCTACGGCGCTCAATCTTGGAATCGCAACCGTATTTCAGGATCTCGCCCTGTGTGAAAATCTCGATGTCGTGGCGAACATCTTCCTTGGGCGAGAGCTGGCGCCGTGGCGCCTCGACGAAGTTTCGATGGAGGTGCGCGCTTGGACGCTGCTTAACGAACTGTCCGCGCGCATACCCGACGTGCGCGATGTCGTTGCATCGCTGTCGGGCGGCCAACGCCAAACCGTGGCAATCGCCCGTTCGTTGTTGCTCGACCCGAAGCTGATCATCCTCGACGAACCGACGGCGGCGCTCGGTGTGGCGCAGACCGCCGAAGTATTGAATTTGATCGAGCGCGTGCGCGACCGCGGCCACGCGGTGATCATGATCAGCCACAACATGGAGGACGTGCGCGCCGTGGCGGATCGGATCGTCGTGCTCAGGCTCGGCCGCAACAACGGCGTTTTCTATCCCGACTCCTCGAATGCAGAATTGGTCGCCGCGATCACCGGCGCGACCGAGAATGCCGTGTCGCGCCGCGTTGGCCGACGCCAAGCCGAGCAGGCAGCACGGACAAAGGAATGACCATGAGCAATCAATCGCACCGTGCTCCCCGGCATGAAGGGCAACCTTCTGAAACGCCGTCCACGCCTCTCGATCGCAGCGATGTCCGGGTCAAGCATGCGAGGAACATGGGCGACATCGTTGCCGCCTTCGTTGACCGTGTGCGGGCGGGCGATGTGGGTTCGCTACCGGTCATCGTGGGCCTGATCATCATCTGGACCGTTTTCACTAGCCTGAACCCGGTGTTCCTTTCCGCCGACAACCTCGTCAACTTGCTTTTCGATTGCTCGACCGTCGGTGTGATCTCGCTGGGCATTGTCTGCGTGTTGCTGGTTGGGCAGATCGATCTGTCGGTCGGATCGATGAGCGGCTTTGCCTCGGCGCTGGTCGGCATGCTCTGGGTCAATCACGGTTGGCCGGTCTGGGTCGCCATCGTGGTCGCCGTTGCCGCCGGCGCGCTGGCGGGCGGGCTCTACGCACTGCTGTTCAATCGGCTCGGCATGCCTAGCTTCGTTTCCACACTGGCCGGGTTGCTTGCGATTCTCGGGATGCAGCTCTATGTGCTGGGCGCTGCCGGGTCCATCAATCTGCCCTACGGCTCGCCGCTCGTGAGTCTCGGCCAGCTCGCGATCATTCCGCCCGTCGTATCGCATGTGTTGGCACTCGCACCCGGGGCGGTGATCCTGCTAGTGGGAATCCGCACGCGTTCGCGTCGCCAAGCGGTCAATCTGTCGGCACCGTCGATCGCCGGTCTGCTTGTTCGCAGCGTAGCGCTCACCGTGTTTTTGGAACTCGTGGTGGCGTACCTGAATCGCGGGCGCGGCGTTCCGCTGATGTTCGGGATCTTCCTTGGGTTGACCGTGCTGATGGACTACGCGCTGACGCGTACGCGTTGGGGCCGATCGATGAACGCTGTCGGCGGCAACCACGAAGCCGCCCGTCGAGCCGGCATCAAGGTCGGCGCCATTTACACCAGTGCGTTCGTTCTGTGCGCGAGTCTCGCGGCGCTCGGCGGCGTGTTGACCGCGGCACGGCTGGCATCTGCCAGTCAGCAGGCCGGCACCGGCGACGTGAATCTCAACGCCATCGCGGCGGCCGTCATTGGCGGTACGAGCCTCTTTGGCGGTCGCGGCAGCGCCTATTCGGCGGTGCTCGGAATGATCGTCATTCAGTCGATCGCCAGCGGCCTGACGCTGCTGAACCTGTCCTCCTCGCTGCGTTTCATGATCACCGGAGCTGTGCTGGCCATCGCGGTGATCGTCGACTCGCTCGCGCGACAGTCGCGCGTGTCCCATGGTCGCGCGTAATCGGAGTCCCCTTAGGAGAGTCGTGAATGTCTGAATCGTTGAAAGGGAAAGTCGCCGCGATCACCGGCGCGGCGTCGGGTATCGGTCTTGAGTGCGCGCGAGCACTGATCGACCAGGGCGCGCGAGTCGTGCTGATCGATCGCGCCAAAGAGCGGCTCGATGCGTGCTGCGCCGAACTCGGTGCCGATGCGTTGCCACTGGTCGTGGATCTGCTGCAGCCGTCGGAAGTGTCGGCGATGCTGCCCAAAATCCTCGCGCTTGCCGGCAACCTCGATATTTTTCATGCCAACGCGGGTGCGTATGTCGGCGGGGACATCGTGGACGGAAATCCGGACGACTGGGACCGTGTCCTCAATCTGAACATCAATGCCGCGTTCCGATCCGTCCACGCGGTGCTCCCGCATATGGTCGCGAGGAAAACCGGCGACGTCATCTTCACCAGTTCGATTGCCGGCATCGTCCCCGTCGTTTGGGAGCCGATCTACACCGCGTCGAAATTCGCGGTCCAAGCGTTCGTCCACACGACGCGTCGGCAGGTGGCACAACATGGCGTGCGGGTTGGCGCGGTGGCGCCTGGCCCCGTCGTCACCGCATTGCTCGACGATTGGCCGAAGGCAAAGATGGACGAGGCGCTTGCCTCCGGCAGCTTGATGCAACCGGTCGAAGTGGCGGAAGCGGTCGTCTTCATGCTGACACGGCCTCGTCACGTCACCATCCGCGACCTCGTTATCCTTCCGAATAACGTGGATCTGTGACGGCAGACGAAGCAGATCCAATTGCGGAGGTCCCATGGAATATGTGATTGGTGTCGACATCGGCACACAGAGCACGAAAGCGTTGCTTGTCGATCGCAACGGCACGATCGTGTCGAAGCACACATGTAGTTACCAGCCCGATACGCCAAAGCCGCTGTGGGCGGAGCAGTGGCCGTCCGTGTGGTTCGATGCGGTGCTCGAGTGCGTCGCGCAATGCGTGATGGCGGCCACCGCGCAAGGTATCGAGGCGTCGTCGGTTCGAGCGATCTGCATCGGCAGCTTGTATGGCGGATCGGGCATTCCCGTCGACAACGATATTCGGCCGCTGCATCCCTGCCTGATCTGGATGGATCGCCGCGCCACCGAGCAAGTGGACTGGGTGCGCGAGCACGTCGACCTCGATCGGTTACTCGAAATCACAGGCAACGGTGTCGACAGCTACTACGGTTTCACGAAGATGCTGTGGCTGCGCGAAAATCGGCCGGACGTGTGGGCGAACACGCGTTTGTTCTTGCCGCCCAACGCGTACGTGATCTACTTGCTCACGGGCGAGATTGCCGTCGATCATAGTTCGGCCGGCAATATCGGCGGCGTGTACGACGTCGCGCGACGCGATTGGTCCGATACGACGCTCGACATGCTCGGCATTCCCGCCACGATGATGCCGGAGCGCCTGGTGGAATCGACCGATGTCGTCGGCGGATTGCTATCGCAATGGACCGAGCGTCTCGGGCTGCCGGCCGGCACGCCGGTTGTCGCGGGCGGTGTCGATGCGGCAGTCGCCACATTCGCGGCCGGGGCCACGCGCGCCGGACAGCACGTGGCGATGATCGGTACCAGCATGTGCTGGGGCTACATCAATCAGCACGTCGATGCGCGGCACGGTCTGGTCAGTATGCCGCACGTCTTCAACGGCCGGCGCGACCTCTACGTTTTCGGCGGGGCCATCACCGCGGGCGCGTCCGTCACCTGGTACCGCGAACAATTCTGTCACGCGGAGATCGAAGCCGCGCGCGCATTGCCGAATGGGGATCCGCACAAGCTGCTGGAAGATGCCGCCCTGTCCATACCCGCCGGTTCGGAAGGCGTCATGTTCCTGCCGTATTTGATGGGTGAGCGCAGCCCCGTATGGGACGCCAAGGCGAGTGGGGCTTTCATCGGACTGAACTTGGTGCACACGCGCGCCCATCTTTACAGGGCCGTGCTCGAAGGGGTGTCGTTTGCTTTGCAGCACAACATCGAGGCGGGCCGTCGGGGGGCCGATTCACTCGACGGCAAGCTGATCGTCGTCGGGGGCGCGGCGCATTCGCCTCTGTGGTTGCAAATCATCGCGGACGTCACGGGCTATCCGGTCTGGGCGATCGAGCAGGAGGTCGAGGCCGCGATGGGCGCTGCGTTGCTTGCCGCCATCGGCGCGAAGCTCGTCTCGCACGACGAGGCGCGGCGCGGATGGGTCAAGCTCGTCGAGCGCGCTCGGCCAGACCCCGTTCGTCAAGCTTTGTACGCGCAACGCTTCGATATCTACAAGGCGCTTTATCCGGCGCTCAAGCCGCTCATGCATAGGCTGCAAACATCGGCTTGATACTCGCATTCGATCGGAGCGGCAGACGCGCGCTAGCCTCGGGCGCGTCGAGCGAGCGCGAGCGCGCGCGGCCTGGTAACACCGAACCTAGTACTGCCACTACCACCCAACCCCCTGTTTTTTATCGCTTTTTTCTTCGCGGCCGGTGTTGCGGCGCGAGCGTGCGTGGCATAATCGATCGCACCGGGATTGCCCGTTGCCACAATGACCGCGCCTATCATGTCCAAGACTCTCTACGACAAGCTGTGGGACTCGCACGTCGTCCATACCGAAGAAGACGGCACGACGCTGCTCTACATCGATCGTCAATTGCTGCATGAAGTCACGAGCCCGCAGGCATTCGAAGGGCTCAAGCTGCACGAGCGCCCGCTGTGGCGCGTCAGCGCTAATCTGGCCGTGTCGGATCATAACGTGCCGACGACCGACCGCAGCCACGGCATTGCCGATCCGGTATCGAAACTCCAAGTCGATACGCTCGACGCGAATTGCGATGCCTACGGGATCACGCAATTCAAAATGAACGACATGCGCCAAGGCATCGTTCATATCATCGGGCCCGAGCAAGGCGCGACGCTGCCCGGCATGACAATCGTCTGCGGCGATTCGCATACGTCCACGCACGGCGCGTTCGGCGCGCTCGCGCATGGCATCGGCACCTCCGAAGTGGAGCACGTGCTGGCCACGCAAACCCTGCTGCAGAAAAAGAGCAAGAACATGCTCGTGAAAGTCGACGGCGCACTGCCGCGCGGCTGCACGGCCAAGGACATCGTGCTTGCCATCATCGGCAAGATCGGCACGGCTGGGGGCACGGGCTACGCCATCGAGTTCGGCGGGTCGACGATTCGCGCCTTGTCGATGGAAGGCCGCATGACCGTTTGCAACATGGCCATCGAAGCGGGCGCACGTGCGGGCATGGTGGCTGTCGACGACACGACCATCGAGTATCTGAAGGGGCGTCCGTATTCGCCGCAGGGCGTCGAGTGGGATCACGCCGTCGAATATTGGCGCACGTTCGTGTCGGATGCCGGGGCACATTTCGATCGCGTCGTCGAACTCGACGCCGCGCAGATCGTGCCGCAAGTTACGTGGGGTACGTCGCCCGAAATGGTGACGGCGATCGACAGCCGCGTGCCGGATCCCGAGCGCGAAAAGGATCCCGTCAAGCGCGACGCGATGGAGCGCGCCCTGCAATACATGGCGCTCGAACCGAATGTGCCGATGGAATCGATCAAGGTCGACAAGGTGTTCATCGGTTCGTGCACCAACGCGCGCATCGAGGACATCCGCGCCGCGGCATACGTCGTCAAGAAACTCGGGCGTCGCGTCGCGTCGAACATCCGGTTGGCGATGGTCGTGCCGGGTTCCGGGCTCGTGAAAGCGCAAGCGGAACGCGAAGGGCTCGACAAAGTATTCGTCGAAGCGGGTTTCGAATGGCGTGAGCCCGGGTGTTCGATGTGTCTCGCGATGAACGCCGACCGCCTCGACCCGGGCGAGCGTTGCGCCTCCACGTCGAATCGCAATTTCGAAGGGCGTCAGGGCGCGGGCGGACGCACGCACCTCGTGAGCCCCGCGATGGCTGCGGCTGCCGCCATCGAAGGCCATTTCGTCGATATTCGCCGGTTGGGATGAGGTAAGAGAGTCATGGATAAGTTCATCGTACATACGGGGCTCGTCGCCCCGCTCGATCGCGAAAACGTCGATACCGATGCGATCATCCCGAAGCAATTCTTGAAGTCGATCAAGCGCACCGGGTTCGGTCCCAACTTGTTCGACGAGTGGCGCTATCTCGATCACGGCGAGCCGGGGCAGGACAACTCGCGTCGTCCGCTCAATCCCGATTTCGTGCTCAATCAGCCGCGCTACCAAGGCGCATCGGTGCTGATCGCGCGTAAGAATTTCGGCTGCGGCAGCTCGCGCGAGCACGCGCCGTGGGCATTGCAGCAATACGGCTTTCGCGCGCTGATCGCGCCGAGCTTCGCCGATATCTTCTTCAACAATTGCTTCAAGAACGGCGTGCTGCCGATCGTGTTGTCGGAGCAGCAGGTCGATCATCTGTTCAACGAGACTTACGCGTTCAACGGCTATCAGTTGACGATCGATCTCGAGGCGCAAGTCGTGCGCACGCCGGACGGCCGCGAGTACAACTTCGACGTGGACGGCTTTCGCAAGTATTGCCTCTTGAACGGCTTCGACGACATCGGCCTCACACTGCGTCACGCCGACAAGATCCGCGCGTTCGAGGCGGAACGGATGGCGAAGCAGCCGTGGCTCGGTCACCGGATCGTCGGATAACGTTCCGCGGGCAGGCAACCGCCGCTCGTCGGCGGCGGCTTCGATATTCCGATAGGCAATTGCACAAACTCGATAGGACTCCGAATGAAAATCGCAGTGCTCCCCGGTGACGGCATCGGCAAGGAAATCGTCAAGGAAGCGATCAAGGTCTTGAACGCGCTCGACGAAAAGTTCGAGATGGAAGAGGCGCCCGTCGGGGGCGCCGGCTATGAAGCGAAGGGCCATCCGCTGCCCGATTCGACGTTGGCGCTCGCCAAGGAGGCCGACGCGATTTTGTTCGGCGCGGTGGGCGACTGGAAATACGATTCGCTCGAGCGCGCGCTGCGCCCGGAGCAAGCCATTCTCGGGCTGCGTAAGCACTTGCAGTTGTTTGCGAACTTCCGTCCGGCGATTTGCTATCCGCAATTGACGAGCGCTTCCTCGCTGAAGCCGGAAATCGTCTCGGGCCTCGACATCTTGATCGTGCGCGAGCTCAACGGCGACGTCTATTTCGGCACGCCGCGCGGGAGCCGCAAAGCACCGGACGGCCCGTTCGAAGGCGCCCGCGAAGGCTTCGACACGATGCGTTACTCGGAGCCCGAAGTGCAACGCATCGCGCACGTCGCATTCCAAGCGGCGCAAAAGCGCGGCAAGCGTTTGACCTCGGTGGACAAGGCGAACGTGCTCGAAACGTCGCAACTGTGGAAGGACGTCATGATCGACGTCGCGAAGCAGTACCCCGATGTCGAACTCTCGCACATGTATGTCGATAACGCGGCGATGCAACTCGTGAAGGCGCCCAAATCGTTCGACGTGATCGTGACGGGCAACCTGTTCGGCGACATTTTGTCGGACCAGGCCGCGATGCTCACGGGCTCGATCGGCATGCTGCCGTCGGCTTCGCTCGATAAGAACAACAAGGGGCTTTACGAGCCCTCGCACGGGTCGGCTCCCGATATCGCGGGCAAGGGCATCGCCAATCCGCTCGCCACCATCTTGTCGGCCGCGATGATGCTGCGCTACTCGCTGAACAAGGCCGAACAGGCCGAGCGCATCGAGCAGGCCGTTCAGAAGGTGCTCGAAGCGGGCTATCGCACGGGCGACATCGCCACGCCGGGCTGCCGTCAGGTCGGCACCGTCGAGATGGGCGACGCGGTGCGCGCGGCGCTCTGATTGGACTGAACCGGGCCCTCATTCGGGCAACCGTCCGGCCGGTCGGTTTTCCCGAAAAGGGCCTAGCGTAGTGCGTTTTTTGCTGAATCTGCGATGTTTCCCGGCGCGCCGATACGGATTTTTCGTGTAGACTGTGGCGATGGCGCAATTGTCCCAAATCTCCTCGATTGACAACCTGCACGGCGATACGGCCCGTGTGGGCGGGCTCGCCATTGCTGGCGTCGTCGGCACGTCCGGCGCCATCGCCATTATTACGATTACCCCCAAAACGATCACGAAACGCTGATCGTCCGTCGTGCCCGCTCGACTTCCCCGCGCGGTCACGCCGGGCAAAGTTGCGGGGAAGCGTCCACTCCAAGGGTTAGTCATGAACGTAGGTCTCGTAGGTTGGCGCGGCATGGTCGGCAGCGTCCTGATGCAGCGGATGCAGCAGGAAGGCGATTTCGATCTGATCGAACCGG
>JBQCDS010000682.1:0-5219 GCA_051961035.1 Trinickia sp.
AGATCGCGAAAACGAAGGCGACCTGGTACTCTCGGACGATTTCGTCACGCCGGAAGCGATCAATTTCATGGCTCGCTACGGTCGCGGCCTGATTTGTCTCACACTGACGCAAGAACGCTGCAAGCAATTGAACCTGCCGCTGATGACCTATCGGAACGGCACGCAGTACGGCACAGCGTTCACCGTCAGCATCGAAGCCGCCGAGGGCGTCACCACGGGCATTTCGGCGGCCGATCGCGCCCGCACGATTTCCACGGCGGTTGCCCACGACGCGCGCGCCGAGCACATTGTTCAGCCGGGCCACGTGTTTCCGATCATGGCGCAGCCCGGCGGCGTACTCGTGCGCGCGGGCCATACGGAAGCGGGCTGCGACCTCACCGCGCTCGCCGGGCTCTCGCCCGCCGCCGTCATCTGCGAAATCATCAAGGATGACGGCACGATGGCGCGTCTGCCCGATCTGATCGAATTCGCGGCGCAGCATGGCCTGAAGCTCGGCTCGATCGCCGATTTGATCCACTATCGCAGCCGCACCGAATCGATCGTCACGCGCGTGGCCGAACGCACGATGCAAACGGCGCACGGCCCGTTTCGCGCGATTCTCTACCAAGATCAGCCGAGCGGCTCGCCGCACCTCGCGCTCGTGCGCGGCACGCCGTCTCCCGAACGCGATACGCTCGTGCGCGTGCACGAGCCGCTGTCCGTGCTCGATCTGCTCGAAGTGCGCACGTCGACGCATTCATGGACGCTCGATACCGCCATCAAGGAAATCGCCGAACGCGATCTCGGCGTGGTCGTCATGCTCAACTGCGGCGACACGAAGGATCATTTGATCGACGTCTTCAAGGCGTTCGACGAGCAAGACAAAGCGGCGCAGCTCAAGCGTCGGCCCGTGGACTTCAAGACGTACGGCGTCGGCGCGCAGATTCTGCGCGATCTGAACGTCGGCAGGATGCAGGTGCTGTCAAACCCGCGCCGGCTCGGCAGTATGTCGGGCTACGGCCTCGAAGTGACGGGCTTCGTGCCGATGCCGGGTGCGCCCGTGCGGGCTGGCGCATAATCGCCGGCACTCCGCCGCACGCCCCTTACCTACTTTCTACGGACCTTTTATGGAAATCGGACAATACCAACCGAATCTCGACGGCGACGGCCTTCGCGTCGGCATCGTGCAATCGCGTTTCAACGAGCCGGTCTGCAACGGCCTCGTCGATGCCTGTACCGAAGAACTCGAGCGTCTGGGCGTCGCCGGCGAAGACGTCCTTCTCGTCACGGTGCCCGGTGCGCTGGAAATTCCGTTGGCGCTGCAAAAGCTCGCCGAAAGCGGCCAGTTCGACGCATTGATCGCGCTCGGCGCCGTCATCCGCGGCGAAACGTATCACTTCGAACTCGTGTCGAACGAAAGCGGCGCCGGCGTGACGCGCATCGCGCTCGACTTCGGCATCCCCGTCGCCAACGGCGTGCTGACGACGGAATCCGACGATCAAGCCGTCGCGCGCATGACCGAAAAAGGTCGCGACGCGGCCCGCGTCGCCGTCGAGATGGCGAACCTGTCCGTCGCGCTCGAGCAACTCGGCGGCGACGATGAAGACGAAGATGAAGAAGAAGAGGACGAGGCATGAAGAGCGCCCGCAGACGCTCCCGCGAATTAGCCACGCAGGGGCTGTACCAGTGGCTGCTGTCGGGTGCGCCCGCCGGTGAAATCGACGCCCAGTTGCGCGGGGCGCAAGGCTTCGATAAGGCCGATCAGGAACACCTGGACGCGTTGCTGCACGGCGTGATCCGCGAAAGCGCCTCGCTCTCGGCGGATCTCGCGCCGTGTCTCGATCGGCCGATCGAGCAGCTCTCTCCCGTCGAGCGGGCGGTACTGCTCGTCGCCGCGTTCGAATTCAAGTATCACGTGGACATTCCGTATCGCGTCGTCATCAACGAAGCCGTCGAACTCGCCAAGACGTTCGGCGGCTCGGACGGCTACAAGTACGTCAACGGCGTGCTCGACAAGCTCGCTGCGAAGTTGCGTGCCACGGAGTCGCAGGCGGGGCGCGCCAACCGCTGAGCCCCAGCCCGTTCGTTCTCGTCGCGTGGGTCGCTATCCCCGGCCACGCCGATCGAAATCCGGAAGATCAAAGATGAACATCGCCGTTGAACCGCTCATGAAGCTCGCCTCGCGCGTCGACGCGATCGCTCCGTTCTACGTCATGGAGTTGGCCAAGCAAGCTCGCCAGCTCGAATTGGCGGGGCGCCACATCATCCACATGGGCATCGGCGAGCCCGATTTCACGGCGCCCGAGCCCGTCGTCGAAGCCGCCGCGCGAGCGCTGCGCAGCGGCGTGACGCAATACACGGGAGCCCTGGGCATCGCGCCGCTGCGCGAAGCGATCGCGGCCTACTACCAGAGCCATTACGGCCTGGTTATCGATCCCGCGCGCATCGTCATCACGGCCGGCGCGTCCGCCGCGCTGCTACTGGCCTGCGCGGCGCTCGTCGATCGCGACGATGAAGTGCTGATGCCCGATCCGTCCTATCCCTGCAATCGCCACTTCGTGGCCGCGACCGAAGGCAAGCCCGTGCTCGTGCCGAGCGGTCCCGAGGCGCGGTTTCAGTTGACGGCGGCCGACATCGAGCGTCTGTGGGGCGAGAAAACGCGCGGCGTGCTGCTCGCGTCGCCGTCCAACCCAACCGGCACCTCGATCGAGCCCGCCGAACTCGAGCGCATCGTCAAGGCCGTGCGCGCACGCGGCGGGTTTACGATCGTCGACGAGATCTATCAAGGGCTGTCCTACGACGCACGGCCCGTGTCCGCGCTGTCGTTTGGCGAGGACGTCGTCACCGTCAATAGCTTCTCGAAGTATTTCAACATGACGGGCTGGCGGCTTGGCTGGCTCGTCGTGCCCACGCCGATGATCGACGCGTTCGAAAAGCTCGCGCAGAACTTGTTCATCTGCGCATCGGCGCTCGCCCAGTATGCGGCCCTCGCCTGCTTCGAGCCGGAAACGATCGCGATCTACGAGGGCCGGCGGCTCGAATTCAAGCGCCGGCGCGATTTCATCGTGCCCGCGCTCGAACGGCTCGGCTTCAAGGTGCCCGTCACGCCGGACGGCGCGTTTTATGTCTATGCCGATTGTCGGGGCGTTCCGCACCCGGCGGCCGGAGACAGCGGCGCGCTGACGAAAGCGATGCTTCACGACGCGGGGGTCGTCTTGGTGCCGGGGCTCGACTTCGGTCAGCACGCGCCACGCGATTACATCCGGTTATCGTATGCGACGGCGTATGCGTCGCTCGAGGAAGCGGTCGAACGCTTGGCGCGATTGTTCGGGCATTGATATCGATCCGGTTGCCGATCTGGTTGCCGATTTGGTTGCCCGCTGTGCGCGGGCTGGGCCGCCAATAAAAAAAGCACCTCGTGACAACACCCGAGGTTCGGACGGATGTCCGACTTTAGGGAGTCAGCTCACGAGGTGCTTTTTTTTCTTTTTTTATTATGCCTAGGCGCAAACCCTGAAAGGGCTCACGCGCCCAGTTCAGCTTGGGCGCCGTGGCGCGCCGCGGCGCTGGCCGCCGCGGCACCGTCGTCAGACGTGGGCGTTGCCGTCGAAGCGGCATCGCTGCCCGAATCGCTGCCCGAATCGCCGCCGATCGCTTCGGCGTGAGCCGTCGCCGCAGCCGGGTGGCCGCTGTTGAGCGCCACCTGAACGCGTTTGGCCGACACCAACACTTGCTTTTGCGGCGCTTGCGGCGCGTTGATCGGCACATGAAGGCCTCGCGCGACGTCGCGCAAGCGGCCACGCTCAGCCAATACCTTGGCGCCGTAGCCACCGTCGTACTGCGAGGTGGAACCGACATACAAGCGCAAGCCGTCGGTCAGCGAGCCCCCGCGCGCGATGCAATCTTTCAGCACGACGGCGCCGACCGTAATGTTGGCGAGCGGATCGAGGGCCGCACCGGTACCGCCGAAGAACCGGAATTTGTCGGAGTGAACCTTCGACATCACCTGCATGAGCCCCTGTGCGCCCACGCCGCTTTCCGCATACGGATTGAAGCCCGATTCGATCGCCATGACGGCGAGCAGCAAGAGCGGATCGAGACCCACTTGACGGCCCGTATCGAACGCGGCCTTGACCAATTCGCCGATGGGCTCCTGCGCCACATGATAACGGCGCGCCAAATACGACGTGACCAAGGTCTGCTCGCGCGCCGAGACGACCACGCGATCGTCGCGCGCGTCGGCCGCCACGGGTTGCGACGAGATCATCTTTGCCAGCAGATACAGATTCGACGGCGTGATGCTCGTCGAGAAGTGCATATCGGGGGCGGCCGAGGGGCCGGAGACCAGCGCGAGGCCGCTCGCGCCGCTACCGTCGAACGCACCGTCATAGCGGGCGTTGTCGAGCGCGGGCGCTTCATCTGTCGCGGCCGGCGCCTGCGCGCCGAAAGCCGGCAACCGGTGCCCGCTCAAGAACCGCGCCGGGCCAGCTTGAACGGCGGCTTCGATAAACGGCATCATGCGCGCGGCCAAGGTGTTGCGCACGTTGGGCAGCAACCACAGCGCGAGACCGATCAGCACGGCGCACGCGCCGACGATGCTGAAGAGATGGTGACTGACACGCGTCCCGCGACGCAGTGCGGTTCGGACGGCTGCGCCGAAACTGCCTTCGGGATGCGACGATAACCAAGTATTCATTCAGTTCTCCCATTGAGCATGGCTCGGCTCGACGCGGACTACCGGCGCGCGAACGCGCCTATCGAGCAAGAGGGCGCCACGGGCCTTGGTCGGACCTCGGGGACACCGGGATGACGGCACCCTACCGCGCACTGCGGCAGTGGACCGTGTGGAGGCCACATCGGAGCAAAAGAACCGGCGGCGCGCACAGGGCACGCACGCGAGTGGCACTCACGCAAAGCCGGCGCGTGGCGCCGGCGCGATGACAACTAATAGGACCGTAAGAATCGCCGTGCAGGGCGGCGTACGGGTAACGCGACACTTCGCGTCGTGGCTTGGATCGGGGCAGTGCACTCAAGACTTCTTGGCCCTGCAGCCAATCTGGGACGGATTCTAGCAGGCTTTTATAGATCGTCAATGCTATAAAAACTCGTTTCCATAACAAAATGTAATTAAGGAACCATCGCGCGCGGCCGATAACCATGCCCCGCGCGCGTTTTCGCCATTTTTCCACGTCGTCCCCGACGAACGTTGTTGCTACGCACAGGTAAAATCGTCCCCTGCT
>JBQCDS010000683.1:0-4936 GCA_051961035.1 Trinickia sp.
CGTGGAAAAGCCGGCGCGGAAGATGAACGCGGCGACGGCTGCATCGTCGATATGCTCGTCCGCCGCCATCCAGCCGCGCTGCGCGGCGATGGCGCGAATGCGCGCGAGCGCGAGGCCGCGGCCGTCATCGCTGAGCGTCAATTGCAGCGTGCCCGCATCGACACCCACCTCGAGTTCGATCGTTCCCGCCTCGGCCTTGCCCGCTGCCGTCCTTTCGTCCGCAGGCTCGATCCCATGGTCGACGCTATTGCGCAGCAGATGCGTAAAGACATCGCGCAGCGCGGCGCTTGCATGCCGGCGCAGGCGATAGCCGTTGTCGTCGATCGTGAGCATCGGCGCGCGCTTGCCCAGCTCCTTGGCGAGCGAGGGCAACGATTCGATCGGGCCCGACAACGCTTCGCCGAAGCTTTCCGTATCGAGCAGGCGCAGCGTGCGGCGCACGGCGTCGCGCATGGCGACGAGTCCCGCCACGTCATCGCCGCACACCGATTCGACGAGCCTCACGCTTTCGTCGATATGCGAACGATCGACGACCATGTAACGGCCGCTCTGTGTCCAGTTGGCGATCCCGCTCGGCCCCTTGCGCCCGAGGTTGACCTCGTTGATCGTGGCGTAATGCTCGACGGCCTGCTTCACACGCGCCAACTCGGCGATGGATGCTTCCCGATCCCACGCTCGGCCGGCGCCGAGACGCCGCATCTCGTCGTAACGCTGCTCGGCCTCGTGCACGATGCTCGTCAAATGACGCAGGCCGTAGGTGCGCGCGTTGCCCTTGATCGTGTGCATGTTGCGAAACAATTCGGCCACGGCCGATTCGTCCGCGTGCTCATGTTCATGCTGGCCGATGATTCGCTCGTTCTCGTGGATGAAGCCCTTCGCGCTCTCGACGAACTGATGGAACTTTTCTTGGCTCACGGCCAGGATTTCGCCGATCATCTCGAGCTGCCGCTTCTGCTCGGTCGACTCCGCCGCGAGGCGCCGCAATTCGGTCACATCGCGCACGCATAGCATGAGGCGCGTGACGGTATCGGTCTCGTCGGTGATGGCCGACCAACTCAGATCGAGCGTTTTGACGCGCCCGTCGAGCATCGTCTTCGCAACTTCGTTCACGAGCAGATGTTCGTTGAAAGAGAAGTTGATGGCGTCCTCGCCGATGCAGGCGTGAATGGCCGCTTCCACTTGCGAACGCGTGTCGGCGTCGAGCCGCGTGTCGCCGAACACGAGTGCCATCACGTCGCGCCCCGCGATGTCTTCCGTTTCGAAGATGGCTTCCAAGTAGGCCGAGTATTCGCCGTGCACGATACCTTCGTCGACGACCGTCAAGATCCCCTGCTGCATGTTCTGCAGCATCGCTTGAATGTCGGCCGTTTTTTGTTTGAGCTGCATCGAGCTTTGCTCGATCTTCTCGATCATGTCGTTGAACGCGACGATCGAGCGGCCGATCTCGTCCATCCGCGCGACGGGCACGCGTCGCGTGAAATCCTGGCTCGATGCGATCTCGCTCATCTCCGATTGCATCCGCGTGAGCGGCCGCGTGATCTGGCGATAGAGCAGCATGCCGATGACGCTCAAGAGCAAGATCGCGGCGGCGGTCGCGCCGCCGATCGCGGTCGTCGTGGTGGCAAGCATGCCATTGAGCGCGCCGATCGCGTCGTCCTTCTGACGATTCTTCTCGATCCGCATCGTCTCGACGATGCCTTCGAGCTCGTTCCGGTATTCGCCCACATCCGCGAACAAGAATGCCTGCGCGAGCGCATCGTTGCCCGAGGCCTTCATCCGCACGGTTTGGTCGATCGCCGCGAAGTAGTTCGACAGGCTTTCGCGCGCCTGCTCGACCAGCCCCTTTTGCGCGTGGCTCGCCGCCGCTCGCGCCTGCACCTGCAGCGCTTCGCGCAGCGCGTCTTCCTTCGCCTTCAACTGCGCTTGCGCCTGCGAAACCATGTTGGCGTCGGGCGCGTAGACGAGCGTCATCGTCGCGAGCTGAACGTCCTTGACTTCGGAAACGAGATCGCTGGATGCAAGCGCGCTCGGCACGACGCCTTGCGTGACTTGGCGCACTTGGCCGGCGCTGCGACGCGCTTGATAGGTGGCGTAGCCGCCGATCGCCGCGAGCGCGACGAACATGAGCAGCACCAACAGCGTGATGCGATGACGAATCGTCATGGTGAACCCCCGGATGCGTGGTCTTATCGCGCGCGGTTCTAGCGCCGCGCGGCGAGCATGGCTTTGTAGTGAACGGTTACTTCCTAGCGGGGATTATCGGGGCAAGGTCGTGACGGATTGATGACTGACACGAACGAAGGCAATGGGATGAGCGGACGGTGAAGACAAAAAAAGCTGCCCGTGGTTCATGAACAGAACCACGGGCAGCTTTCGATTCATTGCTCGGGCAGTGCGGCCGAGCGGCGGGAAAAAATGATGCCGAGCGCGAAGCGCGAACAGCCGCCGCCGAACCGGCGCTCGGCGTTCACGCCGTTCGCGCCTATCGAACGCCTACAACTGCGCGCGCACCCACTCGCTTACACCGGCCAGCGCGGCCGGCAGCTTCGCGGGCTCGGTGCCGCCGGCTTGGGCCATGTCGGGCCGGCCACCGCCCTTGCCGCCCACCTGCTGCGCGACGAAGTTGACGAGTTCACCCGCCTTGACCTTCTTGCTGGCATCGGCCGTGACACCGGCGATGAGGCTGACCTTGGCGCCGTCGACAGCCGCCAGCACGATCGCAGCATGCTTGAGCTTGTCTTTGAGCTTGTCGACGGTCTCACGCAACGTCTTGGCGTCCGCGCCTTCGAGCGTCGCGGCGAGGACCTGCACGCCCGCCACTTCGATCGCTTGCGCCGCGAGCTCGTCGCCCTGACTCGACGCGAGCTTCGACTTCAACGCGGCCAATTCCTTCTCGAGCGACTTGACTTGATCCTGCACTTGCGCAACGCGCTGCGTGAGTTCCGACGGCTGCGCCTTCAACGCGGCGGCCACCGCATTGACGCGGCTCTCGAGCCCCTGCACGTAGCGCACGGCGTTATCGCCCGTGATCGCTTCGACGCGGCGAATGCCGGCCGCCACGCCCGTTTCGGCGACGATCTTGAACAAGCCGATATCGCCCGTGCGATGAACGTGCGTGCCGCCGCACAATTCGCGCGAAAAGCCGAGGTCGAGCACGCGCACTTCGTCGCCGTATTTTTCGCCGAACAGCGCCATCGCGCCGCCCTTCACGGCTTCGTCGTACGGCATCACGCGCACGATGCCCGGCGCGTTCGCCAGCACTTCGGCGTTGACGATGTCCTCGACGCGACGCACTTGATCGTCCGTCATCGGCGCGTTATGCGCGAAATCGAAACGCGTCTTTTCGTCGTCGACGAGCGAGCCCTTTTGCTGTACGTGGCCGCCGAGCACTTCGCGCAGCGCCTTATGCATCAAGTGCGTCGCCGAGTGATTGCGCGCCGTGCGAGCGCGGCGAACGGCGTCGATCTCCGCCTTCACGACGTCGCCCACTTTGAGCGTGCCTTGCTCCAACGTGCCGTGATGGCCGATCACGTCGGCCTGCACCTTGAGCGTATCGGCCACGGCGAATCGCACGCTTGCGTTCGCGAGCACGCCCATATCGCCAACCTGGCCGCCCGATTCCGCATAAAACGGCGTGTGATCGAGCACGACGACGGCGTCTTGGCCGCGCGCCACTTCGCCCACGGCCGTTCCCTCGACATAAAGCGCGACGACTTTCGCATCGTCGAGGATCGACTCTTCATAGCCGTGGAATGTCGTTTTGGCGCCCGAGTATTCGAGGCCTTGCGCCGCCTTGAACTTGCCGGCCGCGCGCGCTTGCTCGCGCTGACGCGACATGGCTTCGTCGAACGCCGGTTCATCGACCGTCATCTCACGCTCGCGGCAGACGTCGGCCGTCAGATCGAGCGGGAAGCCGTAGGTGTCGTGCAGCTTGAACGCGAGGTCGCCGGACAGCACTTTGCCGCCCTTGGCGTCGAGCTCGGCCAGCGCGGCATCCAAGATCGACATGCCGTGTTCGATCGTCTCGAAGAAGCGCTCTTCTTCCTGGCGCAGCACGTCGGTGACGCGCGCTTGCGCATCGGCCAACTCGGGATACGCCGCGCCCATTTGCGCGACGAGATCGGCCACGAGCTTGTGGAAGAACGCCTGCTTGCGGCCGAGCTTGTAGCCGTGGCGGATCGCGCGGCGCACGATTCGGCGCAGCACGTAACCACGGCCTTCATTGCCCGGAATCACGCCGTCGACGATCAAGAACGAGCACGCGCGAATGTGATCGGCAATCACCTTCAGCGAATTGTTCGCGAGATCGGCCACGCCCGTTTCGCGCCCCGCCGCCGCGATGAGCGCCTGGAACAGATCGATTTCGTAGTTGCTGTGCACGTGCTGCAGCACGGCCGCGATACGCTCCAACCCCATGCCCGTATCCACGCAGGGCTTGGGCAGCGGCGTCATGTTGCCTTGGGCATCGCGGTTGAACTGCATGAACACGAGATTCCAGATCTCAATGTAGCGATCGCCGTCTTCCTCGGGCGAGCCCGGGGGGCCGCCCCATACGTCCGGGCCGTGATCGTAGAAGATTTCCGAACACGGGCCGCACGGGCCGGTATCGGCCATCTGCCAGAAGTTGTCCGATGCGTAGCGCGCGCCCTTGTTATCGCCGATGCGGATGATGCGCTCGGCGGGCACGCCCACTTCCTTGGCCCAGATGTCGTAGGCTTCGTCGTCTTCTTGATAGACGGTGACCCAAAGCTTTTCCTTCGGCAGCCGATAGACCGTGGTCAACAGCTCCCACGCATAGTGAATCGCGTCGCGCTTGAAATAATCGCCGAACGAGAAGTTGCCGAGCATCTCGAAGAACGTGTGGTGCCGAGCGGTATAGCCGACGTTTTCGAGGTCGTTGTGCTTGCCGCCGGCACGCACGCTGCGCTGGGCCGTC
>JBQCDS010000684.1:0-4049 GCA_051961035.1 Trinickia sp.
TTCAGCATTTTTTCGTAGGTCGTGCGTAGCGCCTCGTTGGCGCTTTCGCCCAGTTCGTTCAGCGCCGTCTCGACCCGCTCCAGGTCGTACACTTTGCTGAACGACGCCACTGCAATTTCTTGCTTCACTACGGCTGTCGTCATCGCTCCCCCTCATGCCATGTCAAGCGCATGTCTTACGAGCGCGCCCCCGACCGTCTCCGTCCCTGGTGACTTCGCGGGGCGTTCGTTCGCTACTTTGCGTTTTCAGTGTAGTCAAGCAAGTTCCATGCGCAAAGCCAGCAGCGGGGCATGCGTGCTGCTAACGAGCCATCCGTGCGCGCGCTGCGTCACGTGCGCCGACGCCCCGGGCGGCAGCGATGCGCGCCGGCCGTATCGTTAGGCGTAAGATGAGCGCTTGTCGTCGGGCACGGCGGCATCGTTCTCGCACAAAGGAGATCGATTCGATGAGGCATGTTTCCCGCATCGGCGTACGGTTCGCCGGCACGGCTGGAAGCCTGATGGGCCTCATGGCGGCGTTCGCGTTATTGAGCATGCTCGTGGCGCGCCAAGCGGCCGCCGCCGAGGATGCCGCCGTTACAACTCCGGCATCCAGCCCCTCTAGCGCGCCGGCGCTCGACGATACGCCCACATCCGTGATGTGGACGCTCGATGTGCTGCGCGACGGGCAGACGATCGACCAGTTTCAAGGCACGACGATGGTCGGCCAGGCATTCAGCGCCACGCACCACCATCGCGTCACCCATCGCGTCGGCTGCAAGGAAAACCCGGCGGGCGGCATCGATCTTGCACGTACCGTATCCGTCTCGCCCGTGGCGGCCGACGTCTCGGGCGTGACGCTGGCCATCGAGACCGATGAAACGATCGAGGACGATACGGCGCCCGCCACGCCCGAAGGCTGCAAACTGCCGCCTCAGCCCCGTCGCCTCAATGCCAGCCACCCGGGCCTGCACGTGCCCGTTGGCGGATCGGCCGACTGGACGCTGATCGACAAAAATCCGACGCTCATCTATCGCGTACACGCGAGCGTCTCACCTCATTAACGTTGCAACGGAGCGGAATCGACGCGGCATGCGAAACCCCGAAGAACTGACGCCAGCCGGTGCGGCCAGCCCGAAGAAGAAAGAATTCGTCGCGGTGAGCTGGAACCTGCACAAAGGCCGCTCGCCGCTAGGCTTTACCGCGTGGAAGGCGATGCAGCGCTGGGTCGAATCGACGCAGGCCGACGTCTATTTCCTGCAAGAGGCCATGGCGCGGCGCATGCCGGGCCCCGTGCTCGCCACGAGCTTCGGCGCGCCCGTGCACGAGCCGCTTTCGGATGTCTGGGAATGCCAGGCCACCGAAATCGCCCACGCGCTCGATCTGGATATCGCGCTCGGGCCGAACGTGTTCAAGCCGTCGTGGCGTCACGGCAACGCGATCTTATCGCCGCATCCGCTCGATCTCGGCGGACGCTGGGACATCTCCGCGCACCGGTTCGAGCGGCGTGGCCTGCTCGTCGCTCGCGCGACGTTCGCGGGCCAGTGCGTGACGCTGCTGTGCGCACATCTTGCGCTGACACGCGCCGCCCGCACGCGACAAATGAACTGGATCGCGCATTGGATCGCCCGCGAGGCGCCCGACGGGCCGTTGATGCTCGCCGGCGATTTCAACGATTGGCGCAACGATTCCGTGGGAATTTTCGGCGAATATGGGCTTGTCGAAGTCGCCACGCTGCTCGGCCAACCGGTGCGCACGTTTCCGGCGTTCTCGCCGGCGCTCGCACTCGACAAAATGTTCGTGCGCGGCCTGCGGCCGATCGCCTGCGTCCCGCCCCCACAGGAAACCGCCTGGCTTTCGGATCATCTGCCCTACATCGCCCGCCTGGAACTGGACGACTGAGCGGCCGAACGACCGAGCGGTGCGTACCGCTGACCAGCGGCACGAAAAACCCCTCGTTTCATGGTGGTGTTCCAGGCGCGGTAAAATGGCGGGCTTTCAGCGTCGTCACGCAACCCGCGACAGCTCTTCGCCCCTTTGCCCCCGCCGGCCGGAGCGTTCGAGTGCCGAGCGCTTTGGTGTCCATCCCTTCGCACTTTCACGTAGCCATGAGCAATCTGAACCCGCAAACCGTCCTCTCCGTCCACCACTGGACCGATACGCTCTTTAGCTTCACCTGCACCCGCGATGCGTCGTTTCGCTTCGAAAACGGGCAGTTTACGATGGTCGGGCTAGAGGTTGACGGCAAGCCCCTGATTCGCGCCTACAGCATGGCGAGCGCCAACTACGAGGAAAACCTCGAGTTCCTGAGCATCAAGGTGCAAGACGGCCCGCTGACTTCCCGCCTGCAACATTTGAAAGTGGGCGACCAGGTTCTCATCGGCAAGAAGCCGACGGGCACGCTCATGGCCGACAACCTGCTGCCGGGCAATACGCTGTGGCTGTTGTCGACGGGCACGGGCCTCGCGCCGTTCATGTCGATCATCAAGGATCCGACCGTCTACGATCGCTACGAGAAGGTCGTGCTGACGCACACGTGCCGCTTCGTCGACGAACTGGCCTACAAGGATTACATCACCGATCACCTGCCGGCTCACGAGGATATCGGCGAGATCGTCCGCGAAAAGCTCGTGTACTACCCGACGGTCACGCGCGAGACCTTCCACAACCGTGGCCGGATCACCGAGCTCATCGACACGAAGAAGTTGTTCGAGGATCTGGATTTGCCCCCGTTCTCGCTCGATAACGACCGCGTCATGCTCTGCGGCAGCCCCCACATGCTGCGTGATACGCGCGAATTGCTCGATGGCCTCGGGTTCACCGAGGGCAGCAACAACGAGCCGGGCCATTACGTCGTGGAAAAAGCGTTCGTGGGCTGAACACTGAGCGAATCGGAGTCCAAAAACGGAGCCTTCGGGCTCCGTTTTTTTTCGCCATTTCAACCACACGGCGATACGCCCATCAGGTCAAATTTACCTACTCGACCACCCGCTCGCGCCGTAGGATTTTTTCCTACAACTCAAACCATCCACGCTGTCAATCCGGACTTGTCAAGAGGCGCGAATGCCTGTTTCACCGGCATTTTTCCGAATTTTGGGATATGATCCATCTCGAAGAAGGGTCGAATGCAGAAGGCTTCGGCTCGGAAACCGCTCGATATCGGTCGTAAATTCCGTTACGCCGGCACGTCATCTTTTCCGCCCTCATTGGCGTACAAATACTAGGTTGTGGTCTTCGCAATGAGTCAACGTCTGGCTAGTTCCGCTTCCCAGCACGAGCACTTGGATGCCTCCACCGTTGTCCCGCTCGTCGCCGCCGCGATCGGCGCCGCGACACGCGAGGCGAGCGGCCGGCGCAGGAGCGGCCGGGCCCAGCACGCGCCCGCCGCCGCACCGGCCGGCTTCTCCGAGGACAGCAAAGGCGACCGCGCCGTGCGTCGATCGAGGGAACAGGCAGCCGAGATGGACGTCGCACGCGAGGAGATCATGCGGCACGTGGCGCGCGAGCTGCACGACGGGCTCGGCGCCGAGCTGACGGCGGCCCGGTTCGCCCTCGCGGGCGTCGAACACGCGCTTCAGGCTCGCGGCGACGCCGCAGCAGCCGCCGCCGCGCTCTCGCTTGCGCAGCGCTCGCTCGATGCGGCGTGCGAAGCGGGGCGGCGCCTCGTCGAAGAACTGCACGAGCCGAAGGTGGAGGGAGGGATTATCGCGGCGCTCGCCGAGTGGACGCGCGACTTCTCCGAACGCACGGGTCTCGCCACCAGCTTCGTTTGCTCCGCCGACGCGCGCCTCACGCAACTGCCGCCCGATGCGGCACTCGCCGTCATGCGCGTCGCCCAGGAAGCGCTGAACAACGTGGCCAAGCACGCTGACGCGTCGCGTGCCGACATCCGCATTCAAACCGACGCCAAGCGGCTCATGCTCATCATCGAAGACGACGGCCGCGGCATGCCGCCCCGCGCGCGCCGTGCGGGCGCGCCCGACTCGGTCCGCGGGGGGGGCGTAAGGCAAGCCAGCAAGAGGGCGCGGTGAGAAAGATTAGGAGGGGGGTTTTTCATCTCCTCTCCCCTGC
>JBQCDS010000685.1:0-2034 GCA_051961035.1 Trinickia sp.
GCAACGGGCTACGACGGGCTCGCTTATTTGATGGGCTGGACGGGCGGCTACTGCCTCGTGGCGTTCTTGCTCGCGCCCTATGTGCGCAAGCTCGCGCGCTACACGATTCCTGATTTTCTCGGCACGCGCTATTCGAGCAACGTGGTGCGCGGCATTGCGGCGATGGCTGCGATACTGTGTTCGTTCGTCTATCTCGTCGCGCAGATTCAAGGCGTGGGGCTGATTGCGACGCGCTTCATCGGTGTCGATTTCGCGATCGGCATTGCTTGCGGATTGGCGGGCATTCTCGTTTGTTCGTTTCTGGGCGGGATGCGAGCCGTCACTTGGACCCAAGTGGCGCAGTACGTCATTCTCATCAGCGCGTTCTTGATTCCTGTATCGATGATCGCGCATAAGGAGGGGCTGGGATGGGTGCCCCAGGTGACGTATGGGCGGTTGATGGCACGGATGGAGAAGCTTGACCGCATGGTGCGCGACTCGCCGCAAGAGCGCAGCGTTCGCGTGTCGTATCGGGAAAGGGCGGCGCGTATCGATGCGCAGATCGCCGCGCTGCCGGGCTCGTATCTCGACCAGAAGGCGCGCTTGATGCGCGAGCTCGACGACTTGCGTCGCCGAAACGGACCGTTGCGCGATATTCATGAACGCGAGGCCGAACTCCGAGCATTCCCGCGCGATGCGGCGGCTGCGCGCATCGTATGGGCGCAGGCGCGCGACGACTTGCTTGCGCGCGCGACGGATCCCGTCCCGATGTACGAGCCGTTCCCGGCTACTGGCGATGACGACAGGAGCACGCACAAGCGCAATTTTCTTTCGTTGCTGCTGTGCTTGTCGCTCGGGACGGCGAGCTTGCCGCACATCTTGTCGCGCTACAACACGACCACTTCCGTGAGCTCGGCGCGGCGTTCGGTTGCGTGGACGCTGTTTTTTGTCGCGTTGTTTTACGTGACCGTGCCGGTGCTTGCGGTGCTGATCAAGTACGAAGTGATGACGCATCTCGTCGGCCATTCGATCACTGATTGGCCGGCATGGGTGACGCAGTGGCATCGAGCCGAACCGGGGTTGATCGGTATCGACGGCGGTGGGGGCAACGGAGATAGCATCATCCGATGGTCGGCGATTCGAATGCAGCCTGACATCGTGGTGCTGGCCGCGCCGGAGATCGCCGGGTTGCCGTATGTGATCTCGGGGCTGGTTGCGGCGGGGGCATTGGCGGCGGCGCTATCGACCGCCGATGGGTTGTTGCTGACGATCGCCAATGCGTTGTCGCACGACATCTATTACCACATGGTCGATCCTTCGGCCTCTAGCCAGAGGCGCGTGACGATTTCGAAGATTTTGCTGCTCGGGGTGGCGTTGTTCGCGTCGTATGTGGCGTCGCTCAATACCGGGAATATTTTGTTTCTGGTGGGCGCGGCGTTTTCGCTGGCGGCGTCGAGTTTTTTCCCCGTGCTGGTGCTGGGGGTGTTTTGGAAGCGGACGACTCAACGTGGGGCGGTGGCCGGAATGCTTGCTGGCTTGGCCGTGTGCGTGTACTACATCGTGTCGACGTATCCGTACTTTCGGCAACTGACGGGCTTTGTCGGCGAGCGGTGGTTCGGGATCGAGCCGATCAGCTCAGGGGTGTTCGGGGTGCCGGCGGGATTCGTCGCGACGATCGTCGTTAGCTTGCTCGATCGCGCGCCTGATGGATATACGAAGGCGCTCGTGGATTACATCCGGCATCCGTGAGGGGCGGAATGTGGGCGGCGAGCGGAAAGGCTGCCGGGCGCGGCAAGACTCTGCTATAATGCGCGGCTCTCGGAGAGATGGATGAGCGGTTTAAGTCGCACGCCTGGAAAGCGTGTATAGGTTAATAGCCTATCGGGGGTTCGAATCCCCCTCTCTCCGCCAGGACACCACAAGCCCTTGACTCCACAAGGGCTTTTCCGTTCGGTTCACGCAAAAGCGTTCCAGACCAGTGTCCCACGGCTTCTTCCCGTCACGGACCACACCGCAAACTCCGGCCGTCACTCGTCGCCGCCAACGGGTCCAAAA
>JBQCDS010000686.1:0-3556 GCA_051961035.1 Trinickia sp.
GCGAGCGCGACTGTGGGTGCCGGTGCCGGTGCCGGTGCCGATGCAGGCGCGGCTGCCGGCGCGGGTCCAACACGCGATCCTGGTGCAACGGCATAAAATAGCGGTCGAATCGCCGCCCCCTCTCTGACTTTCTCCTCGCCCCTTTTTGCCATGTATAAGCTCATCGCCACGGATCTCGATGGAACGTTACTGAGCAGCAATCATCAACTGGACCCGTTCACGGTGGCGACGGTACGTCGGCTCGAGCAAAACGGCATTCAATTCGTGATCGCCACGGGCCGGCATTACTGCGATGTCGCCGGCATTCGCGATGTACTTGGCATTCGTCCCTACCTCGTGACGTCGAATGGCGCGCGCGTGCATGCGCCCGACGACACGATGATCCATTCGCGCAATCTATCGAGCGAAGCCGTACGCCGGCTCGTGCAGCCGGAAATCGTCGGCACGCATGGGCGCGTCATCGTCAACTTGTTTGCCGACGATGCCTGGCTCATCGATCGCGATGCACCCGAACTACTGGCGTTCCATCAGGATTCCGGCTTTCGTTATGAAGTGATCGACATGCATACGCACCACGGGGGCGATATCGCGAAGGTGCTATACATCGGCGAGCCGGCCGATCTCGCGCAGATCGCCGGGCGTTTGCACCGCGAATTCGGCGGCTCTCTGTATGTCACCTATTCGCTGCCCGATTGTCTCGAAGTGATGACCTCGAACGTATCGAAAGGGCGCGCGCTGCAATTCGTGCTCGACCGCCTGCAAGTGCCGGCCTCGCATTGCGTGGCATTCGGAGACAACATGAACGATATCGATTTGCTCGAAACGGCCGGCCATCCGTTCATGATGAACAACGCCAATCCGGATTTGATCGCGCGGCTGCCGAACGTGCCGCGCATCGGCAACAACTTCGAGGCGGGCGTCGCGCATCAATTGCGCAAGCTTTTCTCGATCGCCGACGAAATCACCGCTTCGTAGTGCCAGCGCGGCTTTCCATCGGTTGTCGATACGCTGCGTGGCCCGCGCTGCCCATCGCAAATAGGCCGGCGGCGAGCGCGAGAGCCGCGGTGAGCCGGCGGCTGCGATGCAGTTGAAATGGCGGGACGCGCCGGCGAACGGCATCCGATTCGGCGCGACTCCCAGCATTCGAGCGAATCATCTCGCCTCCGTTCTAGAGAGGGGCGGCTTAGAGGGCGACTTTGAGACGACCACTCATTCGGATTGGGCCGAAGTCGCGAGCTGATTCGATCAGCGGCGGATACGTGCGTTCCATGCTCGCTTCTTGCCGCAGCGCAAGCGTCGCAATAAATCGCAAAGCGAAGAGCCTGCGGCGAGCGCGCCGCCCCTAAACCCCGTCCGGCGAATGGCAAAAAACCGGCGACGGTATGCGGGCCATTTGAGCAGTGAGGAACGAGTGCGGCCTCATGTGGACACGCTTCATTGGCCGAGCGGCAATTGAACCGACAATGAAACTTTACGCACTCATGCGCGTTTTTAAAAATTATCATACGATTCCAGGGCATGTCGGGTAAGTGCGGCATTGCCAGTGTCGTTCATTCATACTAATCTCCACGCAAACGTCTTTTTCAATCGAAGGGAGACCATGATGTCCCAATACGCGGAACTGAAGGCGCAGATCGCAAAATTGCAGGCTCAGGCGGACGAGGCACGTCGCAGCGAAGTCGCCAACGTAATCGCGGAAATCAAACAGAAGATCTCCGAATTCGGGCTCAGCGCCGCTGACCTCGGATATGCCGAAAGCGCGAAGCGAGGCCGTCCGCCGAAGAAGGCGCCGCTGCCGCCGAAATACCAGGACCCGAAGACGGGCGCAACGTGGAGCGGTCGTGGTAAGCGGCCGAAGTGGATCGTCGGCAAAAATCCCGAGCGCTTTCTTATTGGGTAATCGTGCTATCGCGTATGACGCTTTAGGAGCATGCGGCCTTGTGCGCCGGTAGCGCGCAAGGCCGCATCGTCGGACGCCGATCGATCCTGGGGGATGGGCGGCTTTAACCCGCAGCTTTAACCCGCGCGGGCCGATCCGATGTAAAACGCTCACAGTGATGCCGAAGGCATTTTTATGAATTATTTCGAGCGTCGAATCACCGTTTCATTGCCGTCCTTATCCCGATTGCATGGCGACGCCAGTGCCGCGTGCGTTCGATTATCCTGCGGCCACGCTGCGCAGGCGAGTGCGCCCGGCGGCTTGATCGAGCAGCGCTTCATAGCACTTCACGTAGTTGCGTGCCATCGTCTCTGACGTAAAACGTCGTTCGAACTGCGCGCGAATTTCGTCGCGAGACAATTCGTCCAGGCGCTGAAGCGCCGCCACGGCGCCTTGAACATCTTCCACAATGAATCCCGTCACCGCGTGGTCGATTACCTCGGGTACCGAGCCGCGATTGAACGCGATCACGGGCGTGCCGCAGGCCATCGCCTCGATCATGACGAGACCGAACGGTTCGCACCAATCGATCGGGAACAGCAACGCTTTCGCTCGCGAGAGAAACTCGGGCTTGCGCGCTTCGTCGATTTCGCCCACGAATTCGACATGCGCTTGCGAGAGCAGAGGCTCTATTTCCTGCTTGAAGTAGTCCTGATCGACTTTATCCACCTTGGCGGCGATCTTCAGCGGCAGGCCGCTCATGGCTGCGATTTTGATGGCGGTGTCGACTCGCTTTTCCGGGCAAATCCGCCCTAGGAACGCGAGATACTCGGGCTCGCAATGCGGCTGCGGCGTCAGTAGCTCGGCGGGCAAGCCGTGATAAACGGTTTCGCTCCACTGCGCTTGCGGCAGCGGCGCGCGTTGCGATTGCGAAATGGAAACCACATTCGCGCGCGAGAACGTGTCGAAGACAGGCTGCAACTCGGGTAGATCGAGCCGGCCATGCAGCGTCGTCAACGAGGGCGTTCCGGCATCGGCGAACAGGGAGAACGGCAAGTAATCGAGGTGGAAATGGAGGATGTCGAAGTCGGCCGCGACGCGACGCACCTTTTCCAGCAACAGCATGTGCGGCGCGAGCGGGTCGCGGATCGACGGGTCGAGCCGCAGGGCGCGCGGCCACGCGGCATCGAGCGTGGCCGACGTAATCGAATCGCCGCTGGCGAACAGCGTGACGTCGTGTCCGAGCCCGACGAGCGCCTCGGTCAAATACGACACGACGCGTTCGGTGCCTCCGTAAAACTTCGGCGGTACGGCTTCGTAAAGCGGCGCGATCTGAGCGATTCGCATGCGTGAATCTCCTTTCCTTGGGGGCGGCGCGGGCGAGTGCTGCCTTCGCCGCCGATCACTTTCGGGCTACCCGCTCATTATCCGGAGCGTGGCGCGTTGTTATGAGCGGGTTTTCAAACCCTTAACCCTTGTTACAGGCCGAAACAGCGCGTTGCGCGGCCTATTCGTAGAAAGCGCGTAAAAAGCGCATAAAAAGCGCGTAAAAAGCGTGCCGCGTTTTTTGCAAGGCGGCATGTGTTGCAGCATGATGACGTCGCTGCCTATAATCGAGCCGCTTTGCACGGATGCAACGCTGCGTCCATGAGCGTTTTTCATGCCTGGCCGAAAAAG
>JBQCDS010000687.1:0-12698 GCA_051961035.1 Trinickia sp.
ATTATTTTTCGAATTCCCGTGCACACCCGCTCTTTCGCCAGATTTCGATCTGGCGACTTTTTTTCCTTGCGACGTAAAAACACGAAATTTAGGCTGTGCTCGCGCAATACCAACACACGACCAAACGGGGTTCATATGTTACATAAGATCACTTCGGGATTTCTTGCGATTGGCGTAGCCCTGACGCTGGCCGGTTGCGGCGGAGGCGGCAGCGGCGGATCGACAGGAGCAGGCAGCAGTGCAGCCGCCGCATCACCCACACTCGCCGCCGCGACGCAAGTCGTCGACGGCACCACCCTCGGCACCGAATACTGGCCGTCGGGCCCGACTTCCGGCGGCGGAACGGGCCAAACCTTGAATACCCTCAAATGCGCGGATGCGGGAAATAGCTATACGTACACGCACCTGTCTATCTACGTGAACGGCCAACAACTCGCCATTCCGGCCAATGTCGGTATTGTCCAACCGACACTGGCGGCGCCGAAAGGCTGCGTGTATCCGCTCAATACGGTGGATGAATCGGGCAAGATTCACATGGACGAAGCGAACACCACCTATACGCTCGGCCAATTCTTTGCGATCTGGGGACAACCGCTCACTACGACGAACGTGGCGGGCATCGCGGCTTCGTCCTACACCGTCTATGTGAATAAGGACGGCGCGCTGTCCAAGTACTCGGGTTGCGCCTGCGATCTCGTTCTGCCTCCGAAGGGCGAAATCACGATCGTGATCGGCACGCCGCTCGCGCAGATTCCCACCTATACCTGGACGGATCCGCCGGCCTTCAATTTGAATCCGATCAAGCTCACTGCCGGCGGCACCGTGGGCACCACGCCGTACTGGCCCGACGGGAACACTTCGGCGGGCGGCAACGGCGCCAACGTGGACGCTTTGACGTGTTCGGCCAACATGACGCAGAGCTACCAGGTGAATGCGCACCTTGCCATCATCTACAACGGCCAATGGCTGCAGACGCCGAAGAATATCGGTGTGACGTCGGGCTGCACGTATGAAATGAGCACGAGCGATCAGACTGGCATCATCCATATCGGATCGCCCGCCGTCAAAAACTACACGCTCGGTGCCTTCTTCGACATTTGGGGCGAACCGTTGACGGCAACGAACGTGGCCGGCTTATCGGGCAATGTCGTGGCGTATATCAACGACAACGGCGAATCGCGCCGATACATGGGCGATCTGCGCGCGATCCAGTTGATCTCGCACCGCGATATCACGCTGCAAATCGGCACGCCCGCCGTGACTTCGCTCGCAACGTACACCTGGTATCTCGCACAGTAGCGCAGCGAGGCAGCAAAGCTGTAGGCGAAGCGTGCTTCGATAATTCGAAAGGCAGCCGGCCGAGCGCTCTCACAAAGGGCGCTCGGCCTTTTTTTGCTCAAAATGCGTATGGAATCACGCGGTATTTGAATCGATCGATCGTGCGCACCCGCAGTGTTCGATTGAAAACGTCGTTCCGTACGCCGACCATCTCAAGCGCAACCCAAGCGTTGCGTTTTTGCTAGTACCTCGATCGCTCGAGAAGGGCGATCCGTGCGGCAAAGGATAATGCTCAGTTCCATGTAGCTTGAGAAGGTGTAACTGGTATGGCCGACGGCGTATTCCGCTCGCTTCGCTATTTCAACTTTCGGGTTTGGGCTGCGGGGGCGATCGTCTCCAACGTCGGCACTTGGATGCAGCGCACCGCGCAAGACTGGCTCGTCCTCACAGGGCTTACGCACCATAGTGCGTCCGCCGTCAGCATCGTCATGTCCCTGCAGTTCGGGCCGCAATTGCTGCTGTTGCCGGTAAGCGGCTTCGCCGCCGACCATCTCGATCGCCGCAAGCTCCTCATGTTCACGCAGGCCGCCCAAGGCGCGCTCGCGTTCGGCCTGGGCGTGCTGACGATCGCGGGCGTCGTGCAGCTATGGCACGTCTATCTCTTCGCGTTCCTGTTCGGGTGTACCACGGCGATGGACGCACCCGTGCGCCAAACGTTCGTATCGGAGCTCGTAGGCGACACCGAGCTGTCCAACGCCGTCGCGCTCAATTCCACGTCCTTCAATCTTGCGCGGATGGTCGGGCCGGCCGTGGCGGGGTTCGTGATCGCATCGGTGGATACCGGCTGGGCGTTTGTTTTAAATGGATTGTCGTTCGCCGCCGTGCTGGCCTCGCTATCGTTCATGCGGCTGCACGAGTTGCGCCGAGGGCCGCGTGCGGCACGCACACGCGGCGGCCTCGCGGCCGGTTTTCGCTATGTGTGGGCGCGGCCCGATCTCAAGGCGACGGTGATCATGCTGTTCGTGATCGGTACATTCGGCCTGAACTTTCCGATTTTTATTTCGACGATGGCCGTCAGCGTTTATCACGTGGACGCCAGCCGATACGGTGCGCTGTCGTCGATGATGGCCATCGGCACCGTCGCCGGCGCCATTTCCAGCGCGCGAGTGAGCCGGCCGCGGTTTCGCTCCATGTTGGTTGCATCGATCGTCTTCGGGGCAGGTTGCACCGCTGCCGCGTTGGCGCCTACCTATTGGTCGTTCGGCGGCTCGCTCGTCGTGATCGGCATCGCTTCGTTGATGTTCTTGACGACGACGAACAGCCTCATGCAGCTCTCGACCGAACCGGCCATGCGGGGCCGCGTGATGGCGATCCGGCTCGCCGTCGCACTCGGCGGAACACCGCTCGGTGCTCCGATCGTCGGATGGGTGGCCGATCATGCGGGCCCGCGCTGGGCGATCGCAGTGGGCGCGGCGTCCGGCTTCGCGGCGGCTTGGGTCGCCGCGCGGGCGCTGGCTCGGGAACGCAGCCGTGCCCGGGAAGGCGCGGCCGCCCGGGACTAAGCATTGCTCATTCTTAGCAAAAGAAGGTTCGCCACGTTGCACGAGAAGCAACAATTCTATTAAATGGACATCCGTCCGCTTAGGTAGAAAGCACAACTACAACTTTAAAATGACCCAGCAAATGGAGACCGGGATACGGCGAGATCCACCTGGAGCCGCGACACCTGAGAGAGGTCGCGAAGCTCCGTCGAAGCAAGGCAGTGTGCCCTGCGCACATTCGCTCGGCCCACTGCCTTACGTCGTCGCGGCCACTTTCTTCATGGAGTACCTCGACACGACGATCATCGCCACCGCCCTACCCCAAATGGCGCATGCGTTCGACATCAGCCCGAACGCCCTAAGCATCGGTATGAGCGCCTATATGATCGCGCTCGCCATCTTCATCCCCGTCAGCGGGTGGGTGGCCGATAGGTTCGGATCGCGCAGCGTGTTCTTTTCCGCGATCGTCGTATTCACGATCGCCTCCGTCCTGTGCGGTCTTTCGCAAAACGTCGCCGAGTTCACGGCTGCGCGCGTGTTGCAAGGCGTCGGCGGCGCGCTCATGGTCCCTGTTGGGCGTCTAATCGTAGTACGCAGTACGGATAAGCGCTGCTTGATGCAGGCGATCTCAACCATCACTTGGCCGGGAATCGTCGCGCCGGTGATCGGGCCGCCGCTCGGTGGGTTCATCACGACGTATGCCTCCTGGCGCTGGATCTTTTTACTGAACATACCGGTTTGTCTTGTCGTGCTTTGCGCCGTCATGGCGTGGGTGCCGAATTTGCATGGCGATCAGCGCAAGCCCCTCGATATCGGCGGCCTGATGCTGAGCGGCCTCACGCTCACGTCGATTCTCTATGGCGCCGACTTGGCGAGTCAGCCCGGCACGAATCCGCTGCTCGGGCTGTCCCTCTTCGCGCTCGGGCTTGGAGTGGGTGCCGTCGCTTTCAGGCATGCACGCCGGCGGACGCATCCGCTCATCGATATTGCAACGCTTAGGATTCCTACGTTTTCGTGCACTGTCACGACAGGCTCGATGACACGCATTGGCATCGGCGCCGTGCCTTACCTGATGCCGCTGCTGTTTCAGATCGGTTTTGGCCTATCGGCGTTTCAATCGGGCTTGCTGCTGCTCGCGAGCGCCATCGGGAACCTCGGGATGAAGGCCATGACGACGAGGATCTTGCAGCGTTTCGGTTTCAAGCGCGTGGCGATCATCGATTGCACTGTCTGCGGGGCGTTCACGATCGCGTGCGGTTTCCTGACGCCCAACGCACCGCTTGCTTGGACCTTGCTGGTCGTCTTTGTCTACGGCATTACCCGTTCGATGCAGTTTTCCACGATGGCGACGCTCGCCTATGCCGATGTGCCGTTGCCGCAAATGAGCGCGGCCAATACCCTTTGGAACGCGTCGGCGCAAATGGCCACCGGCCTTGGCATCGCGTTCGGTGCGTTGGCATTGCGCGCCGCGTCGGCCATCAATGGCGAAGGCGCCGGCCGTCCATTCACGCTCGGGGATTTTCGTCTAGCGTTTCTGAGCGCCGGCTTGTTGATCCTCGTTTCGATTTGGGGCTACATTCGGTTGGCTCATGATGCCGGGGACAAGTTGCGGGGGCAGCATTGATTCACGCTGCAAGCGATGGCGACTCGTCGCTTGCCCTTGCTGCCCATCGCTCGCCGCCGCGTGCGCCGTCGCACCCCGCACTTCGAAACGCACCGCATCGACGCTCGCCCCATGCGCGTTCACGAGTTCGAGAAGATGGCGCCCAGGCCATGGCAGCCAAAGCACGCGCTCCCCATGCCCGAGCGGCTTGCCATCCAAACGCCACACGCTACGCGTCGATGCACCGCTCGCGCGTTCGAAGATAATCCGTTGGCGAGCCGCGGGAATATCCGGATCGAGCGCGAACACGGTCCCGTTTGTCGGCGAGCCGATGCGCGGGGCCGCGCTTTGCATCCTTTGCGCGTTGTTCGCGTTTTGCGCCTCGGGCGGTGCATACGATGTCGAACTCGCCGATGCACCGCTCGCGTCCGCCGCCAGGCGCACCGTCGACATTTCAGTGCCTTTGATAAACCACTCATCGCGCGCCGGCTCGACGTTCCGCTCGAAGGCGACCCGCGTTCGCACGACACCGGACGGCGCAACGGGCGGTGTGCTCGGCACGTGCCGATGCAAGTAGCCAACGATCGCGGCCCATATCGGCGATGCGCCCGTCACACCCGAAACATCCCACATGGCATCGCCTTGCGCGTTGCCCACCCACACGCCCACGGTATAGCGCGACGTGAAACCGATCGTCCAGTTGTCGCGCATATCCTTGCTCGTGCCTGTCTTCACCGCCGAGAAAAAACGCGTGGCCAACGGGCTATCGAAGCCGAACGTGCGCGTGCGCGCGTTGTTGTCGGACAGCACCGTCGTGATGATGTACGCGGCATCGGCACTGAACACGCGGCGCGGCGCCGCTTCGGTCCGCGCGTTGCGCGTGGCACGCGAGCGCGGCAGATCATGCGTCGCAGTCGCAACGCCGCCGTTGGCCAGCGCGCGATAAGCGTTCGTGAGCGACAGCAAGGTGATATCCGGGCTGCCGAGCGCGAGCGAATAGCCGTAGTAATCGCCGCTCTGAACGAGCGGCAAGCCCAGCGCCACCAGCGTCTTCGCGAAGCGGTGCGGCGTCACCATGACGACCGTCCGCACGGCCGGCACGTTCAGCGAAGAGCCGAGCGCCGTGCGTACGCTGACCCAACCCTTGAAATCCTTGTCATAGTTCTGCGGAATATACAGCCCGCCGCCCGCTTGCAGATCGAGCGGCGCATCGTCGAGCAGGGACGCCGTCGTCAATCGACGCTCGTCGATCGCCTCCGCGTAAAGGAACGGCTTGAGCGCCGAACCCGGTTGGCGCCGCGCCAACACCGCATCGACGTCGCGCGCGCTCGACAATTCACCCGACGAACCGACCCACGCCAGCACGTCGCCCGTCGCGTTGTCGAGCACGAGCACCGCACCGTCGTGCACGTTGCGTGCATGCCTCGGCGCATTCAATTCGGCGAGCGTTCTCCGTAGCGTATCGGTCGCGAAGCGTTGGAGCTTCGCATCGAGCGTCGATACCACCCGCTCGCCTGCCGATGGATGAACCTCCCCGGCGATGTGTCGCGCGAAATGCGGCGCGAGCGATTCGGCATCGGGCGACACCGCCAAGATCGGCGGCGCCGGGCGAGCGAACGCGAGCTCCACGTAGCTATCCAGATTCTGGCAACGCTGCGGCACCTTCATATCGCGCAAGATGCGGCACGCTCGTTCGCTGACTTTCCTATAAGGCGCATTCGGCGCACGAATCAACGCCGCGGCGATGGCGGCCTCGCGATCGTCCAGGCCCGACGGTGCCTTGCCGAACAACGTCATCGACAACGCGGAAAGGCCGATCGTCTCTCCGCGAAACGGCACCAGGTTCAAGTAGGCCTCGAGTATCTGATCCTTTCGCCACGACCGTTCGAGCCAAAGCGCGCTGACCGCTTGCCCCGCCTTTTGCATCATCGAGCGGCGCCCGGCGTGGTCAGGTTCATCGCTTAGGAGTCCTGTCAATTGCATCGTGACGGTGGACGCTCCGCGCGTGCGCGTATTCCAAAGGTTCGCCCACGCCGCCGCGGCCGCACCGCGCCAATCAACCCCGGCGTGCTCGTAAAAGCGCTTGTCTTCCGACATGACGATCGCTTCTCGCAGCGCGGGCGAAACATCTTCAAGCGCAACCCAATCGCCGCGGCGCGCCTTGTTGTCGACGCGCGTACGCTCGAGCGGTACCCCGTCGCGCGAAAGGAGCACCCAGGCGGAATCGCGCCATTGGCTGCGAACTTGCGCGAATGTGGGCAGCGCGTGCGCGCAAGGCGCCGCCGCGATCAGCAGTGCGCAGAGCACGGCGCGAACCATCGTTGCGCCCGGCTTAAATTGCATCGGCTCTCCTTCCTACTGCTTTGCCGCGGCGGGCGATTGGACGATGACATTGGCGTTCGGCAGCACGCCGAATGTCGACGGGGCATAGAGCGCCTCGACTCGCGTGGGCGGCAACCCGAACGTACCGACGTTGTTCAATCGAATCGTGTATTCGATCGAAAATTGTCCCTTAGGCAAGAAATCGTAGTAAGCGCGGTAGCCGTCGAAGCCACGCTCGACGAATGCGGGCCATGCGCCGTCCTGCGAACGCTCGCCCGTGGTGGCCACTTGCGAATCGCGACCCAGCCCGGAGCCGAGAATCGTCGCACCCGCCGGCACGGGATCGTCCACGACGACCCAGGTCATATCCGATTGCGCGTCGATATCGAGGTGCACGCGCACAACATCGCCACGGGTATAGACGCCCTTCACCGCCGGATCGATCGGCGTGACCGTCTTAGCAATGCGATAGCCGGCCGAAAACGGCGCCTTGAGCGCCACGGCGGCGAGGCTCTCGATCGTCGCCCACGGTTTGCCGGTGCCCTGCTGCGTGAGCGTCAACGAAACCGGCCCCGTGCCCGCTTGCCGAGGCCACGGCAACACGGCGCTGCGCGTATTCGCCGTTTTCGACGCGGGCGTTGCCGACACGGCGCTCGCGCTGGGCGTCGCCGCTCGGCCCCATGCCATCGTGTTCGACGTGCTACCTAGGTCGAGCTTCGTCTGTCCCGTTACGGGCGTGCTTTCAAACGCGCGCGAGAACGACTGCACGGCCAACTCGCCCCAGAGATTCGAGGTGGTCGTCGACCAAGCGCCGTGGTTTTGCAAAGCGAGCAAGCCCGCGACAAGCCGCGGCATCTCGTCTTTCCAACCCGGCGCGCTCACGAACGTCAGCACGGTGCGCGCCGCGTTCGTTTCCGAATCCGTCATCAACCACCACAGATCGTCGTTGTCCGCAGTGGAGAACGTCAGGCGCGTACCTTGGTAGGTCAAACGTGCGCGGATGATCTCGTCCGCTTGTGACAGCTTGTCGGCGCGCTGCGGGATGTCTTTCACGCGAGTGAGAATCGCGTGATAGTCGAGCACAGCGGAAGTGGGCCATTGATTCGGCGCGATTTCGATCGATTCGAGCATGCTCGCGCGCGCCGCACCATAGCGCGACAGCGCCTCGATCGCGGCCAGCTTGCGCAGATCGAGATCCTTGCGCGGCGACCAAACGTTGCGCGTGATCTTGCCCTCGACGAAATTCGTCAGGCCGCCTTCAAGCTTGGTCCGTATGTCGTCGGGCAGCGCAAAGCGCGCATCGAGCTTGCCGGCTTCGTCGGTAACCGACAGCAAATACGCGCTCAACGTGGTGCTCCCGGTGTTGCCGCTGTCGTCGCTAGGCGGGAAGTAATTCGCCAAGCCGTCGTGATCGAGATACACCGGCATCCGTGCGACGATGGCCTGCCATTGCGCGGCGTCGGCGAGCCCGAGCGCACGCGAGGTCAGTTGCTCCAGGCAGCCGTACGGATACCGCTCGAACCAGCGACGTACGCCCGGCAGCCCATCGGAGAGCTTCGGCTGCAACGAAACCGCGATCCCGCCGCGCAGCGCGCCGGCATGCGTGGTCGTCGCATCCGGCGGCGCGGCGACGGGCAGCGTGAACGTGCCATCCACTTGCGTCAGCGTAGCTTGCTGGACGGTGACGGGCACCGCAGCCGTCACACGCTGCGTCACTTTCAGCGCATCGGCCGCATGCTGGCCGCCCTGCTCCGCGGCGCTCACGCTCCAGGCCAGCGCGGCAGGCGTTGCATCGGAAAGGCCATCCGGCGGCGTGACCGTCCACGCGACTTCGCGTGCCGAACCGGCGGCGACGTCAACCGTTTGCGGCGGCAACGGCACACCGGGCACGTCAGGCGTGACGACGATCTTCATCGCGCGCGCGGTCGTATTGCGTACCGTGAACTGCGCGCGGAATCGATCGCCCTCGCGCACGAGCGGCGGCAGCCCCGAGATCAACTGCAGATCCTGCGTGCTGCGTATCGTCGTACTGCCGGTGCCGAACGTGCCATCGCCGACGGCCGCGATGGCGACGATGCGGAAACTCGTCAGCGAATCGTTCAGCGGCACATCGAGCGTGGCGTCACCGTTCGCATCGAGCGTCACGCGCGGGTTCCAGAGCAACAGCGTGTCGAACAGCTCGCGCGTTGCGCTGTGCCCGCCTCCGCCGCCGGCCGGCACCGCTTTGCGCCCGAAGTGCCGTCGCCCGACGATTTCCATTTGCGCCGTCGATGTCTCCACGCCGTAGGAACGCCGCTGCAACATCGCGTCGAGCAAATCCCAGCTATCGTTCGGCATCAGTTCGAGCAACGCTTCGTCGACGGCCGCGACGGCGATTTGCGTCCCTGCCGGCGCGCTCTTACCGTTCGGCATCCGCACGTGCACCTTCACGTGCGCCTTGCCCCGTACCGTGTACGTCTTCGCATCCGGTACGACGCTCACGCCGAGCTGGTGGTCGGCCGTGCCCACCTTGATTTCCGCCAAGCCGTACCGATACGCGGGCTTCGATAGATCGACGAGCGGCGTCGGCGGCTCGTAATGGCGGCCCTCGTACCAGAACGCGCGGGCCCATTCGAGCGGTGCCTTCCATCCCCACGTGAAGAAGGAGTACCACGGCACTTCGTGAATCCGGCCGCGCAAGGCCAACACCGACACATAGACGTTCGGGCCCCAGCCCGGCTGTACCTTCAGCGAGACGGTGGGGTCTTTGCCGTCGAGCTTGATCACGTGCGTTTCGATGATGCCCTCGCGCTCCACGGCCACGAGCGCGGTGGCGAAGCGGAACGGCATGCGCACCTGGAAGCGGGCCGTCTCCCCGGGTTCGTAGGACGCCTTCTCGGGCAACACGTCGATGCGATCGGTGTTTTCGCCGCCGAACCAAAGTTCGTCTTCGCGCGTGACCCACACGGAGGTGGTCGCCGTGGACGCGTTGCCGCTGCCGTCTTTCGCCGTCACGACCAAGTCGACGTTGCCCGCTTCCTTGAGTGGGGCGTCGCAATGCAGCAGGCCATGGTCATCGCTCTTGCCGCTGCACAGTGTGCCGAGATCCTTCGTTTCGGTTCGGTTGTCATAGGCGTAAAACCCGCCGACCATGCGTTTGCGCGTCGAGACGGTCATACGCGCGATGCCGCGCACGTCGAGCGGTACGCCCGCGCGCGGCCTGCCTTGCAAATCGAGCGCGAGCGCTTGCACGGGCACCGTCTTGCCGACGGACACCCATTGCCCCGATTTCACGCCCGCCACGACGGCCGACGGCCACAACGTCGCATCGCCGCTGATGGTCTGCACCTCGCCGTTCGGATCGGCGAAGGTCGCCTCGAGTTGAAGCCGCTTTGGCGCATCGACATGCGGCAAGTTCTTCAGCACGAACGAGCCCGAGCCATTGCGATCGAGCGTGACGGGCTCTTTATCGGCAATGAGCTTCGATGAATCGTCGTCGGCTTGCTGTTCGCTTTGCGCTTCGTCATCCGACGGCGACGATGCTGCGCCGTCCTTCGGCTTGACGTACGGCTCGAAGCTGAAATCCGGATACGTGTCGGCAAACGAAGGCGTCGTCGTTTTCATCAGCGCCGATATTTGCACGGGCAGGTTGGAGGCGCCGCCGCCCGAGACGTAGTCGAGCTGCAGCGTCAAGGGCGCCTGGCTGGCGGCGACGAGCGGATGCGCCTTCTCGTCGCGCACGCCGATCGAGCCTTTGAAGACGGGCAGGCGGAATTCATCGACGCGAAAGCTACCGGAGTCATAGCTCATGGTGGGCGACGAATCGTCCGCGTCCGCATCGTCTGCATCGTCCGCATTAACCGCATTGCCGCCGCGGCTGCTAGCCGGCTTGCCGTCGTCGAGCGAGACATCGTATTCGCCGAGCTTGGCCGAAACCGGAATCTTGAAGGTCGAATCGGCCGTGTGATCGGCGGCCCACTTCAACGGGAAATGCCACGTTTGTCCGCTGCCCAGATGACGGATCGTCAAACGCGTCGGATACGTCTTCGGAAATGCCAGACCATGCATCGTCTCGACGCGCATGAAGTGCTTCATCGAAACGGTCTCGCCCGCGCGCAGCAGCGTACGGTCGAATACCGTATGCACGCGCACCGTTTTATCGCGGCTCGTATCGGTCGGCACGTTAAAGCGCCATGCCTCGATCCCGCGATTCCAGTCGGAGCGCACGAACGCCATGTCGGGGCCCGTCTTGGGATCGTCGACACGCGCGGAGACGAGCAATCCATCGACGCTCGTGTCCTTGCATTCAGCGCGCGCGCTCAACCGCCCATCGATGGTCAAGAGGCCGTGCACATCCGTTTTGCCCGATGCGATCGGGGCCCCGTTGCAGTCGCTAACACGCACATCCGCATTCGGAACCGGCGCGCCTTTATCCAGCGTCGTTACCCAGACAAGGTTGTTCTCCCTACCCTGCTTCAAATGCACACTCAAATTCGTCACGAGCACCGCCGTGCGCACGTACATCGGCGCCTTCTTGCCCAGTAGCGACGCGCCCAATGCCGGCGACGACAACTCGATGATGTAGAACCCGGGCTTCGCGATCGGCACGCCCACCACTTCGAACGGACGCAGCTTGCTCGGATCGGCCTTCGGCAGCGTCAACGTTTCTACGCCGGACAACCCCGCGAGCAGCGATAGCGAGCGCACGTCGATCGTAGGATTGCTTGCGTCTTTCGCCGCCTCTTCCGCCGTTTCCCCGTCCGTGTGCACGATCACGGGATGCGGATTGTGCGCGAGCAACGCCGGCATTTCTCTGTCGATCTCGCTACGCCTCATCGAATAGGCGTCGAACCGATCGATGTTGCGCATCCAGCGCAGGATGTCCGCGTCGGAGCCGACGCGCAGCGTCGTGAACTTCGCCGTGCCCGCGTTGAGACCCCGGATATGCAAGTCGGCCTCGACATTTCGCAGCGTCACGGGCACGAGCGCGGGCATTCCCGGCTCGGCGAAACGTTCAATGATGCCGAACATGCCCGACGAAAATTTCGCGAGCGGAGGCAGCGGCGCAGTGGTCAGCTTCAGCGGAAACAAATCGGCGTTCGCGAGCGCACGGCCGCTCACGTCCTTCAGATTCGAAGGCGGCACGATCGTCAAGTCGGCCCGCTCGGGCAGCGGCGCGGCGAATTGCACGTTGTCGGTCTGCGGGCCGTTATCGTCTTCGGAGAAGGTCGGTTTGATTTCGCCGTCGGGGCCCTTGATGCGGAACTTCTCGGCATCGGCGCGCGAAATCAGCGCATTGAATTGGAGACGGAGCGGACGCAGCGGCGTGCACGGCGCCTTGGCGTTCTCACGCTCGCAGGAGAACCCCACCGAAAACGGATCGCGCACGGAAAAATCAAAGCGCCGCTCGACATCGTTTGCGATGCCGCTCGGGCTCGCTACCCCCTTGCCGTAGACAAGTTGCGCCTTCGTCCCCGAAGGCAGTGCCTGTTGACATTGCAGCGTCAACACGCGCGACGCTTCCTTTTGCAAAACGAAGTGCTTGAGCAAGGCGGCGCGCGTTGCGGCATCCACATTCTTGATCGGAATGCGATTACCCAGCGCGCTCGATTCGCACCAGATATGCGCCTGCACCGAGGCATCCGTGGCCGGACCGTTCAGGCGCAAAACGAACGCTTGATGCTCTTCGATCGTCATGCCGTACGGCTCGATACTTTCGACAAACGGGCCGCCCGTTTGGAAGGCATAGTGCTTGGGCCCGGTCAGCGCTGCGCCTTTGGCCGATTTCAATCCCTCTTTCAAATCGACGGTGCATGCCATTCCCGGCGGGAGGTCGGATTTGAAATCCCAGGCCCAGGTTTTATCGTCGATCCAACGCGATTGGCCAGCGCTTGCCAATGGGTCGTTGCATTGGACGGTAGCCGGCGCGGCTAAATCGGGCGCGCCGAATGCGACCATCGACTCGTCGAACTTGA
>JBQCDS010000688.1:0-2392 GCA_051961035.1 Trinickia sp.
CGATAGCGCCGCGCAAAACGCGATTTGCGTGGCATGCGGCACGCAGTTCAGCGCCCAGCAGACGAAGCCGCCCGCGCAATGCCCGATCTGCCACGACGTGCGCCAAGCATTGCCGCCGACGGGCCAAGCCTGGACGACCCTCGAACGCCTACGCATCACCCATTTCAACGCATGGCGCAAGCTGCGCGAACACCTCTACGAAATCCGCACGCAGCCGGAGTTCGCGATCGGCCAGCGCGCGTTGTTCGTGCGCACGCCCGACGGCAACGTGCTCTGGGACTGTCTGACGCTGATCGACGATGCGACCGTCGACCTCATCCAAGCGCTCGGCGGCGTGAGCGCGATCGCGATTTCCCACCCGCATTACTACGCGACGATGGTCGAGTGGGCGCATGCGTTCGACTGTCCCATTTGGCTACACGAGGCCGATCGCGAATGGGTGCAGCGCGAAGATGCGGCGGTCAGCTTTTGGTCCGGCACGACGCTGCAATTGAACGCCTATGCGACGCTCGTGAAGTTGGGCGGTCACTTCCCGGGCGCGACGGTCTTGCACTGGGCGACGGCGGACGGCACGCTGCTGTCGGGCGACGTGCTGCAAGTCACGCCCGATCGCACCCATGTCTCGTTCATGCTCAGTTATCCGAACTACCTTCCGCTGTCGGCGCAAACGGTGCGGGAGATGGTGCGCACGCTCGATGGATTCGAGTACACGGCCGTGTACGGCAGTTTCCAGCATGCCGAGATCGAATCGAACGGCCAGCAGGCGGTGCGCGACTCCGTCGAGCGCTACGTGGCTTTGCTCGAGACGCCCGCTCTTGCGGGGCAAGCGCGGCCCGCGTTCGCGGCGAGCGCGCGCAGCTCCGACGATCCGCAGCAATTGGGCGTGACCGGGATATAGCGCCGCGTTTACCCTGGCTCAAAAAAATTCCCGCGGCGCACACCCCCAATCTAAAGAATTCAAGGGGACACGTCGTTAACCCAAGCATGAGCCGAACACTGGCTCGCTGTCTCGCCTGTTGAGCAACGCAGAGCGAGAGCAAAGAATAATCGCTACGGGAAAAAATCTTGAACCAGCAACGATCCTCCTGGACGCGCACGGCAGCGCCCGGCGAAGTTATCTATTCGGAAGGTTTTGCCGGGGAGCCCGTCCTTTATGTGATCACCGAAGGCAAGGTCGAGTTGTCGACCCGATGCGACGACAAGAAAGTCGTCCTCGCCACGATCGGCAAGGGCGAATTCTTCGGCGAAGCGGTGCTGCTGCAAGCCGAGCCGCGCGCCCACACGGCAAAGGCGCTGTCGTTCTGCCAGCTGACAGTCGTTCACGCGAGGATGGTGGAAGAAGAACTCGAACGCACGTCGCCGTTGCTGCGCCACATCGTTCGCACGACCATCCGCCGCAGCCGCAAGAAAGACGATTTGCTCGCCAACTACACGCATGCGGACTTCCTGCCCGGCGTCGTCTCCTATGCGCACGTGCTCGCGCTGATGGCGAACACCGACAACACGGATTCCATGGACGGACGCATGCGTCGCGGCCAAAGCGATGAGGTATCCGTCCCGCTGCCCGAGGTTGTCAAGAAGTGCCGCGCGATCGCGGGCCATTCGCGCCCGCACGTCATGACGATGCTGAGCCGCATGGAGAAGCTCAATCTGGTTTCGTTGGGCACGGGGCGCGCGGAGCAGCTGAGCGGCAATTCGCGCTTCGGCGCCGGCGACGCGGCATCGAACCGCCACGTCGTGACGTTCGATCCGGCACGCATTACCGAGCGCGCGCAACAAGTGGCCGACCAGGATCTCGACATCGCGATCAACAGCGAACTCGAGCTGATCGAGCTGGCCGATCTGGAAGCGTTGGTCGGCGTCGAGCGCAAGATGCTGCTCAATAAGCTGTCGCATGAGGAAATCGCCGAAGATATATTCGCATTCCGCAAGACGAAGGTGCTGCACTACGTCGAGGAAAAGGGCGTGAGCTACTTCGCGAAGCGCGCGCGCGGCAGCGGCGATGTCAAATCGCTCGAGGATATCGAATTCGTCGATCATCGCACGCTGTTCGATGCGGTCAGTTCGACCGATACCTACGATTTGGCCAAGCTCGCTGCATCGGCCGGCGATCAGGCGATTGTCGACAAACTGCTCTCGGTGATGACGGAGGCACGCAAGAAGGAAGTGTCGTGGGTGATGCGCCGCGATCTGAAGCTCGACCAAGCGGAAGTCGAGGATATCGAACAGCGCTTCCTGCAAACGATCCGCGAACTGAAAGCGGCCGGCGCTCATGCGTCGGAACGCAAGAGCCGCGAAGCAAGACCAGCGCCGTGGGCGCGGCGCGCGGCCCAGCCCCCACAAAAACCACTAGCATTAGGCATTAGAATAAAAAGAAAAATTTTGGGTTAAA
>JBQCDS010000689.1:0-3488 GCA_051961035.1 Trinickia sp.
CTGACGGATGGCTCGCGACGGGTGACATCGGCGTGATGGATTCGGCCGGCTTCATCAAGCTCATCGATCGCAAGAAGGACATGATTCTCGTGTCGGGCTTCAACGTCTATCCGAGCGAGATCGAAGACGTGATTGCGATGCATCCGGGCGTGCGCGAGGTCGCGGCGATCGGCATTCTCGACGAGGCGCAAGGCGAGCGCGTGAAGGTGTTCATCGTACCGCGCGCGCCGGGGCTCACGCGAGAAGAGATTCTTCAGCACTGCCGCAAGCATTTGACGGGGTACAAAGTGCCGAAGCTGATCGAGTTCCGCGATGGGTTGCCGCAAACGAATGTGGGGAAGATTCTGCGGCGGGCGTTGCGGGATGAGGAGCTGGCTAAGCTCGGCGCGTTGCGTGCATCAGGAGCGAAACGTAACGGCCCCGGTACTTCTCGAGCTACGAGTTGACGCGCCAGCTCGAACGTCGGCTCACACTCATAGTCGCGAGCGTCACGCTCCGGGCATATCGTCGGATGCTGGCAACTCTTTGAGCAATCGCTCGACTTGCTGGAAAAATCGGGGCAGTTCCTTTCGGATGGTTCTCCAGACGATCTGCAAATCGACTTTCGAATAACCGTGAGCAACGGCATTGCGCATTTGATAAGCGGCTGCCAACGGCAACTCGGGGTGGCTTGCAGCGAACTCGGGATGATGTTTCTCGATGTTGTTGCTAGCCTCTCCGATAATTTCGAAGTTGCGGATCACTGCATCTTGCACCATCTCGTTGCCCGCGAAGGCGACCTCGTCGATACCCGCCGTGTATCTGTTGATGCGGCGGATAGCTTCCAGGATGTGATCGAGGTAGTCCGCCACGCGCGCTTGGTCGCGCCTCATACGGGCACCGCCTCCGAAAGAACGACCGCGCGGAACTTTTCCGGGAGCGCATTGGGAGTAAGCACATCCACGGATACGCCAAGAAGCTGAAGCAGTTCATGCCGGATGGCACCAATGTCAAACAGCGTCGTTTCCGGTGTCGGGTCGATCAGAATATCGAGATCGCTTCCGTCCGAATCGTCGCCATGAACGACTGAGCCAAACACCCGCGCGTTGCATGCGCGATGCGACGCAACGACTCTCCGGATGTCCTCCCGGTGGTTGGCGAGCGCCAGAGACGGCTTCATGGTGTGGCTCCTTTCGTAACAGGGAGACTTTACCAAAATCCGGCCGATTCCCTCCAGTGCCCGAACTGCGCTCCATTGAACGGCGATCAGCCTCCAATGATGTCAAACGGCACCTATCTCGAACCCTACAGCCCCCGCACTAATCGCCACCGAACGAAAGGCACGAGCGTCGGCAATCGCCAAATGGCGCAGAACGAAACAATCGGACGGACGCAGCACGCCTCGCATCGAGCCAGGCCAATCGCGCAAGCGCCTATGCCAGGCCATGCCGACGTCTGCATCGAGGTCGAGGCAACGGATGCCCTCTCCGGCAGCCGCCGCCGCATATTCGCGGCTCGCTCGCAATGCCGAATCGCGCAAAACGAGCGCAGCCGCACGCGACTCGCTAAAGACGCCGTAACGATCCCACCACGGCATCGCACAACCCGCCGCGACCGCACCCAAGCTCGTGCCCATGAACGTACGCCGATCCATCATCGAGCTCCTTGCCGGATACGCCGCCAGCCCTTTTCAAACATCGCCGCGCTTCCCACGCCATCTCCGCGGCCAGATTCCCGACTTGCCCGGCGCCAAGATGCCGTCCGGATCGAGCGCGTCCTTGATCGTTTCCGACATCCGCAGCAGCGCCCCGTTGTTGAAATCGTACTGCGAGGCGGCGAAATCCATCGTCGCCAGATGCGTTCGATAGACGCCGTAACCCTCCGAGCGCGCATCGCTCATCAACACGCGTTGCAGATCGGCCGCCGCTTCGGTCTGCTTCGGATCATCGCGATCGAAGATCGTCGCCACGATGTGGTGCAAATGCCGCTCACCGGCCGTGAAGCCACCGTAGTAGTCGAAGCCGTACTCCGCCAAGCGTGCCTTCGCCACCGAATATTGACGCATTGCGTCGCGCCCCGTGAACGGACAGACGGGCGAAAAATCGACATGCGCTCCCGCCCCGCCGCGCCAATCGAGCATCCGAAATGCGCTCATCGCCGGAATGCCGGCCATGTTTCTTTCGCTGCCGCCGGCCGGCTCCGCATCGGCCGAATACCGGTTAGCCTCGATGCGCGCACCCGGCAGGCGCGCGAACGCCCGCCGGGCCGCGGCGAAGCGCAGATCGACGAGCTCGCGTGTGCCATAGACGGCAAAGTGAACGTTCCAGCGGCCGATATCGAGCCGCCTCACGATCTCGTCGACGACCGAATCGGGCATCGGGCCGGCACCGCCATACCAGTCGCTGCGCACCGACATGCCCGCGGCATGACGAATCGCGCCTTCGATCACCGCATGGTTGCGGATCGTCTCGTCGAGCCTGAGCGGCCGCAGTGTCTCGACGGCCGCTTCCAAGTCGCGTTCGCCAGGCAGCTTCACGTGCGCGATCAGATATTCGTCGGGCCGCGGCATCAACCAGAGCCCCAGCTTCGTGACGATGCCGAAGTTCGATTGCATGAACATCGCATCGTAAGACGGCCCGAAGCCGCCCTTGCATAGCTGCCAGGCACGGCCGATCTCGATCGCCCCCATGCCCGTGCGCACGAGCCCGCCATTGGCCAGCATCACTTCCATGCCGCACTGATGAGCCGCGTGATCGCCGTAAGGCGTGTAGCCAAAGCCGCGCTCGAGCGTGTTGCCGACGACACTGCCCCAGCCCGCCGCGGCCGGATCGATCCAGAGCTTCAGCCCCCGCCGGCGCAACTCGGCATGAAGATCGAAATAGGTCACACCGGGCTCCACCAATGCATAGGCCAGCGTTTCGTCGACTTCGAGGATGCGGTTCATCCGCTTCAGATCGAGCACGACCGAGCCGTGCAATCGCGGCGCGCCCCCACCGTAGGCGAAGTTCCGCCCCGTCGAAACAGGCCACAACGGCAACCCATAGGCCCGCGCGACCTTCAGCACATCGCGAATTTCATCGATCGTCGCCGGCAACACGACCGCCGATGCCGCGAAGTGGCGAGCTTGCGGCTGCGGCGTGAACGGGTCGGCATAGTCGCGCAGGCGATCGGCCGACGTCAGCAGGTTCGGCGCCCCAACGATCGACGTCAGCTCGCGCAGCGCGCGCAGAAACCGGCTTTCGGAGAGGTTCGGGGGAAGCACTGGCGTCATTCGGTTCCCCCGTCGATTCGAATTGTCTCAATTCATGATAGACATCGCGCCGACTCCAGGCGAAACATCGTCGAAAAGCGACTGGGCGACGCGCGTTTATAGGCGATCTTGGCCAAATCCATACGCACACCCCGCGCACGGGGTAAAATCCCGCCCAATCATGCGCGTATCGAGTCGCGCAGCCGCCAACCAACCGTGGAGCAGCCCGCGCTGCTGTACCCGCAATGCCGAATCCGTC
>JBQCDS010000690.1:0-10895 GCA_051961035.1 Trinickia sp.
CGTCGCCCGCGCGCGCTTATGGATTGCTGCTTGCAGCGATCCGCGATCCCGATCCGGTGATCTTTCTCGAGCCCACTCGGCTTTACCGCTTGTTCAAGCAAAACGTCGAAGACAACGGCGAAGCGCTACCGCTCGATACGTGCTTCACGTTGCGCGAAGGCGCCGACGTCACGCTGATCGCCTGGGGCGCCGTGCTTCAGGAGGTGTTGAAGGCTGCCGATCAATTGGCCCAGGAGGGCATCGCCGCCGAAGTGATCGATGTCGCAACGCTCAAGCCGCTCGACGTCGACACGATCTTGGCGTCCATTGCGAAGACGGGCCGTTGCGTCATCGTGCACGAAGCACCGCGCACGTGCGGCCTCGGCGCGGAGATTGCTGCCGCGATCGCCGAGCGCGGGCTGTATTCCTTACTCGCGCCCATCGAGCGCGTGACCGGGTACGACGTCGTCGTCCCGCTATTCCGGCTGGAGGCGCAGTACATGCCGAGCGTCGCGCGCATTTTGAGCGCCGTCAGAAAAACGCTCGAGGCGTCCACATGAATATCTTTAAGCTGCCCGATCTCGGCGAAGGTCTGCAAGAGGCCGAAATCGTCGAATGGCACGTGAAGACCGGCGACGAAGTGAGCGCCGATCAACCGCTCGTATCCGTCGAGACGGCCAAGGCGATCGTCGATATTCCTTCGCCGCAGGCCGGACGCATCGCGAAGCTGTACGGCAACAAAGGCGACATCGTGCATCTGGGTGCGGCGCTCGTGGGCTTCGAAGGAGAAGGCGGACAACCCGACACCGGCACCGTCGTCGGGCGCATGGAAACGAGCGAGCAGCCCGTGCAAGAGGCCGCGCCGCACTTCGCCTTCGCGGTGCCTACGGGCGCTCGCGTCGGCACGACGGCCGTGAAAGCGACACCCGCGGTGCGCGCGCTCGCCCGCAAGCTCGACATCGATTTGACGATGGTCATGCCGACGGGGCCGGACGGCGTCGTCACGTCGAGCGATGTCGAGCGCACCGCCAAGTTGCTGGCCGAACTCGGGCCGCCCGAGGTACTGCGCGGGGTACGGCGGGCGATGGCGCAAAACATGGCCCAAGCGCAAAGCGAAGTGGCTGCGGCCACCGTCATCGACGACGCGGACATCGACGCTTGGACGCACGGTGCCGACGTGACGGTGCGGTTGATCCGCGCGCTCGTGGCAGGCTGCCGTGCACAGCCGGGACTGAATTCATGGTTTGACGGACGCACCGCAAGACGGCGCGTGTTGGCAAAGATCGACGTGGGGATTGCGGTGGATTTGCCCGACGGTTTATTCGTCCCTGTCCTGCGCGACGTTGCCGGTCGCGATGCGGCCGATCTTCGCGCGGGCCTCGATCGGATGCGTGCGGACGTGAAGGCGCGCAAGATTCCGCCGGAGGAAATGCGCGGATGCACCATCACGCTCTCGAACTTTGGAATGATCGCGGGCAAGTATGCAGCGCCGATCGTGGTACCGCCTACCGTGGCGATTCTCGGTGCGGGGCGCGTGCACGATGCCGTCGTGGCGAGCGATGGGAAGCCTGCGGTGCACGCGATCTTGCCGCTTAGCTTGACGTTCGATCATCGCGTCGTGACCGGGGGAGAGGCTGCGCGGTTTTTGGGCGCGGTGATTAGGGATCTAGAAGCAGCGACTTAGCGGTCGCCGCCGCCCGATAGCGTGCAAGCGTGAGCGCTCTCGCTTTCGCGTGATCGACGATCGGTAACGGATAGTCGCGCCCCAACACGAAGCCGACCTCGGCCAACTGTTCGGGCGCGGCAAGCCACGGTGCGTGCACGAGCTTCGCCGGCACTGCCGCTAGTTCCGGCACATAGCGTTTGATGAACCGCCCTTGCGGGTCGTACTGCTTCGATTGCGTGACGGGGTTGAAGATGCGAAACCACGGCTGCGCATCGCATCCCGTCGATGCGGCCCACTGCCATCCGCCGTTGTTCGCGGCGAAATCGAAATCATTGAGCCATTGCTCGAAATGCGACTCCCCGCGCCGCCAATCGATGCCGAGGTCCTTCACGAGGAAGCTGGCCGTCATCATCCGCAAGCGGTTATGCATATAGCCCGTCTGCGTCAGTTGCCGCATCCCCGCGTCGACGAGCGGATAGCCTGTTTGTCCCGCTCGCCAAGCGTCGAAATCAGCATCGGCCTGCGCCCCGCTTTCCCAGCGCAGAGCGTCGTACTCGGGCTTGAACGATGCCCCGCCCGCGAGGCGCGGGTTCGTCGCGAGCACCATGAAAAAGAACTCGCGCCAAATAAGTTCGGACAACCAAGTACTTGCTCCGCCGCCGTGAGGTTGCAAGGTCAGCGCGTGCGCCGTCCTGACAAGGCCCCGGATCGAAACCGTCCCGAAGCGCAGATGCGTCGATAAGTAGCTCGGCCCTCTCACGCCTGGAAAATCTCTGCGCTGGTCATAGCGATCGATACGCGTTAGAAAATCGTCGAGCAAGCGTGCAGCGCCGCTCATGCCTGTCGGCAACTTCAACGCCGGCAGATCGCTCGGTGCAAAGCCGAGCTCGCTTAAGCTCGGCCACTTTGCACGCATCGATTCGAGCGGTGGGCAAAGCTGTCCACGCCGCGCGCTGACCGCGTAGGGCGCGACGTCGGCCGGCGAAAGCCGGGCCAGCCACGCACGCTGATATGGCGTAAAGACCGTATAGGGGCCGCCCTGCCGATTGAGTATTTCATCGCGCTCGAAGATCACTTGGTCCTTGAGCGTCACGAGCTTTCGCCCGGCTGCTTGCAATCGTCGGTCGACGGCCTCATCTCGCGCGATCGCGGCAGGCTCGTAATCGCGATTGGCCAAGACCAACTCGACGCCCAATGCCTCAGCCAATTGTGGAATTTCATCGGCCGGATCGCCGTGCACAACGATCAATCCGCCGCCTCGCTTTTGCAGTTCGCGATCGAGTTCGACCAGCGATGCGAGGATGAAATCGATCCGTCGATCGGCCGGCCGCTGGCCATTGCGCATCCCCTGTTTGCACTGCAACAGAGGCGTGAGAATCGTCGTATCGAAGACGAATACACACCACACTCGGTCGGCAACGCCAAGGCCACGATTCAGTGCGGCGTGGTCTTCGCAGCGCAAGTCGCGGCGAAACCATACGAGCGCGCGATCAACCTTCACTCGTCTTCCCCCATCCTTCGACGGCTATCGTGATGAAGCGCCCGCCTATCGCGATATGTCGTCATGGCGTACCCCGCTTGTAATGTCGACGAATGGACGACTATACCGAGGCATCGTTCAAACGGGCAAATCCGTTGCGGCTCGGGCCCTTTCGCCTTGTCCCACTCATGCGGCATACAAGTTGCGGTTCGAAACGGAAGCGGCTAGCGCCGCCCGTGTTCAACCATCCCAAGAGAGGGCGATATGTTAGGCACGATCTTGATCATCATCCTGATCCTCCTTTTGATCGGGTCATTTCCGGCGTGGCCTTACAGCCGCGGCTGGGGCTACGGGCCAACCGGCGGCCTGGGCCTCATCGTTGTCATTGTCATCATCCTCGTCCTTCTGGGCCGCATATAGCCAGCTTAAGCCGGGCACGTCCCATGCAAGCCGTGGGCGGTCAGCATCGACGAATCCGAACATGCGAATCGCCCAAGTTTCGACGTTATACGAAAGCGTGCCGCCGAAGGCCTATGGCGGCACCGAGCGTGTTGTGTCATGGCTCACGGAATCGCTCGTCGACGCGGGCCATGACGTCACGCTGTTCGCGAGCGCCGATTCGGTCACACGAGCGCGCCTCGCGCCCGCTTGCCCTTGCGCGTTGCGGCTGATCGAGGATACGGCCGATCCGCAAGCGTTTCACTTCGCGATGCTCGAACAAGTAGTGCGGCGCTCGGGCGAGTTCGATGTCGTACATTTTCATACCGACTATCAGGGCTTTCCTTTCGCGCGCCGCCTGACATTCGCGCATGTCACGACGCTGCATTGGCGCCTCGATATACCGGGTCTCGATCCGCTGTATCGCGCATTCGACGACATCCCGCTCGTCTCGATCTCCGACGCGCAGCGTGCGCCGCTGCCACGAGCCGATTGGCGTGGCACGGTCTACCACGGCATGCCCACCGATACGCTGACGTTCAATGCGCACCCTGGCGACTACCTGGCTTTCCTCGGCCGAATTGCCCCGCACAAGCGCCCTGATCTCGCCATAGAAATCGCCAAGCGCGCCGGTGTTCCTCTGAAGATCGCGGCGAAGATCGACAACGGCGATCGTTCGTACTTCGAAGGAACCATCGAAGCGTTGCTGCGTCGTCCCCACGTCGACTTTCTGGGCGAACTCGCCGATCGCGACAAACATGCGTTGCTGGCCGGCGCCCGCGCGCTGTTGTTCCCCATCGACTGGCCCGAGCCGTTCGGCCTCGTGCTGATCGAATCGTTGGCGTGCGGGACGCCCGTGATCGCGTATCGGCGCGGCTCCGTGCCCGAGATCGTCGATGACGGCCGGACCGGGTTCATCGTCGACGATATCGACGGCGCCGTTCAAGCCATTGCGCGCCTCCCGCAGATCGATCGCGCGCAATGCCGCGCCGCCTTCGAGGCGCAATTCAGCGCCGCCCGCATGGCGGCCGATTATCAGCGCGTGTACGACGGCCTGCTCGCCCCGGCGAACCGCCGCGGCGATGCGCGTCCCGTCGCCTCGCTTCAAGGAGCTTGAGATGCGTTTCGTTGCGCTCGCAACCGATTACGACAACACCATCGCCACCGACGGTAAAGTGGCCGATCGCACCTGGGCTGCGCTCGAGCGCTTACGTCAAACGGGCCGCCAGTTGATCCTTGTAAGCGGCCGCGAACTCGAGGATTTACGCTCCGTCTGCCCACGCCTCGATTTGTTTTCGCGCGTCGTGGCGGAAAACGGCGGCGTGCTCTATCGCCCCGACCGCGGCGAAAAACGGCTACTGGCGCCCCCGCCTCCCGAGGCGTTCGTCGAGGCGCTACGCAAACATGGCATGCACCACTTCAGCGTCAGCGAAACGCTCGTGGCGACGATGAAGCCGAATGAACAAGTCGCGCTCGAAGCGATCCGCGATCTGGGGCTTGACTTGCATGTCGTGTTCAACGGCGATGCCGTGATGATTCTGGCGCCGGGCGTCACCAAGGCCAGCGGTTTGCGTGCCGCGCTCGACGAGCTCGATCTTTCTCCGCTGAACGTCGTCGGTGTCGGCGACGCCGAAAACGATCACCCGCTGCTCGAAGCCTGCGGATTCTCGGTGGCCGTCGACAACGCGATTCCAGCGCTGAAGGCGCACGCCGATTGGGTCACGTCGAATGCGAACGGGCGCGGCGTCAGTGAACTGGCGGAAGCGCTCGCCGCCGACGATTTGTCCGCCCGCACATCGCAGCTCGATCGCTGCAAGCTTTTGCTCGGCCATCGCCGAACGAAGGAAGGCGACGTGGCCGTTCGGCTCGACGCGCACGGCACGATCGCACTGCTCGCCGGCCCGTCCGGCGGCGGCAAAACCACCGTCACCGCCGCTTTGCTCGAGCGTCTGCGTCACGCCGGTTACCAAGCCTGCATCTTCGATCCCGAGGGCGATTACGGTCATGAAGGCGATCTTGTCTCGCTAGGCGATGCGCACACCACGCCATCGCTCGAGAGTGCGGTTCAGTTGCTTAGCAATGCTAAACAAAGCGTCGCCGTCAATCTACTTCGCGTGCCGCTGCTCGAACGGCCCCGCTATTGTTCGAGCCTGCTGCTGCGGTTACAGGCGCTGAGAGTGCAAACAGGACGGCCGCATTGGCTCGTGTTCGAGGAAGCGCATCAACTGTTTCCCGCCGATTGGAATCCGGCCGACGAATCGTTACCGTCGATGCTCGAAACGGCGCTTGCCGTCACCGTCCACCCGGATCAAGTGGCGCCGGCCTTGCTGCGTCAGGTCAACACCGCGCTCGTCACGGGCGCGCATCCCGACAAGACGCTCGCCGCGTTCGCAGGTGCCGTCGGTCGCGATGAGCCGCGCGTGCGCAGCGATGAAAAGCTCGAACGCGGCCAGGTGCTCGTTTGGCACCTCGCGTCGGATGCACGCGGCAAATCTGGCAACGAGGAAGCGGACGAGCTCTATACCGTCGCAGTGGAACCCGGCACGACCCAGCGCCGCCGCCATCACCGCAAGTACGCCGAAGGCCTACTGATCCCCGAGCGCAGTTTCTATTTCCGCGGCCCGGAGGGCAAGCTGAACCTGCGCGCGCACAATCTCGTCTTGTTCCTCGAAATCGCCGACGGCGTCGACCCCGATACGTGGCAATTCCACCTGAAACGCGGCGATTATTCGCACTGGTTCGGCGAAGTCATCGGAGACGAAGAACTCGCCAACGAAGCGCGCTCGATCGAGCAAGCGCAAACGCTCGATCCGGCGGACAGCCGAGCGAAGATTCGGGCGGCCGTCGAGCGCCGTTACACGCAGCCGGAGAACCCTTCGCTGCCGCCGTTGCGGGCGTCGTAAGGAGCACTAAGCGATAGGAGCGCGAAGCGACGGCGGCGCGACGCCGCCACCGCTCACTCGACCATCGCCCATTCCAGCGATTGCGCGCCGACCTCTCGCCCAAGCTCGCCGAACGACCGCGCGATCGCATTCACATCGAATTGCTCTTTCCAATGCACGAGGTAGCGCGATTTGCATATTCCGTTAGCTGCCTCGATGCGATCGCCGCGTGGTTCGAGCGAACAGCCGAGCCGTGCGAGTCGCTCGCGCAATCGTTGCGGACACTCCGCGCCGATCGCGTAGCAGATGGTCATCCACGCGGCTTTGCGGCGCTCGAGCTTGTGCTCTATGGCGCGCAGGCCCCACAACACAGCGAGCCCCATTACGCTGGCCCCCGCGCCGATGAGATATTGCGCACCGCCGAAGCACAGGCCGATGACGGTCACGAACCAAAGCGTCGCTGCCGTGGTGACGCCGCTGATCAAGCCGTCCTTGCGGAAAACGGCGCCCGCGCCAATGAAACCCATGCCAGTCAGGATACCGAGCGGCAAGCGCATCAAGTCGAGCGTGGCGAAGCTCACCGGCGTCTTACCTGCTTGTTCGAGCAGCGCATTGACTTGCAGCATCGCCACGCAGGCCGCCAGACACACGAGAATCGTCGTTCTCAGCCCAGCGGCTTTCCCCGATTCGCTGCGATCGAGGCCGAAGGCAGCCCCCGCCAACAGCGCGCAAGCAAAGCGCGCGCAAGCGGACGGCCAATCCAATGTAAGCGGCATCGTCTCCATATGGGCACGGCAATCTCATGGGCGCGACAACCGAGCGCAAGCAAAGGCCGCACCTGCTCGGCGGCGCATCGCACAGCGGGCGTGGGTACAGTGCTTGCAGCGCAACAATGACGATCGCGTCCGTACCGGAGCGTGGCGCGTGTCGTCTCTCGTCAACGCTGTGCTTTTTTAGGAGCCTAAATGAAGCGAACCGCTCTAGTTACAGCCTGCTGCGTCTTGCTGCTTCCCGTGGGCATCGCCCAAGCGCAAACTCAGGCCGCGTCATCGGCCGGTACGCAAGCTGCGTCGACCACGGCCGCCAATCCCCTACCGCAGGCCGACCGCGATTTCGTGCAAGCGGCCTCGATGTCTTCGTCGACGGAGATCGATGCCTCGAAGCTTGCGCAGAAGAACACCAAGGACAAAGACGTCAAATCCTTCGCGCACCGCATGATGATCGATCACACGAAGATGACCGTCGAATTGAAGGCGGCCGCTCCGCATGGCGTCGAAGTACCGAAGGACAATTCCGATATGAGCGTGCTCGATGAATTGAAGCCGCTCAAGGGCAAGGCATTCGACGACGCCTATATCGCGAAACTTGGGCTCAAGGGCCACGAGGATGCGATTGCGGCATTCAAGAAGGAGATCGCCGACGGGCAAAACGCCAGCCTGAAAAAGCTCGCGAAGAAGGGCCTGCCGATCATCGAGCACCACTATGCGCTCGCGAAGCAACTCGCCAAGAAGAAAGGCGTGCAGCAGTAAGGCCGGCCGGGCAACCACGCTGCGACGAAGCGCATGCGGCCGCGCGCGCTTCGTCGTTCTTCGGTCGCGTCGGACAGTGGGCGCGATCAGTCGCCCTTCGTCCATTCCACGTTGGCGCCGACCGACCGCAAATTCTCGACGAAGCGAGGATGAGCGCGCCGGATCGGCAGTGCGTTAGTGATCACCGAGCGCCCTTCGATACTCGACGCGACCATCAGCAGTGCGATCGCGACGCGGATGATGTAGGGGCTTTCAACCTTCGCCGGGCTCAACGCAATGCCGCCGAACGTGATGAGCCGGTGAGGATCCGACAGGAAAACATGCGCGCCGAACTTCGAGAGTTCGACCGACCATCCCATCGCGCCGTCATACACCTTGTTCCAAAACATCGCGCTGCCCTCGGCACGTACGCCAAGCGCGATGAAGATCGGCAGTAAATCGACGGGCAGATAAGGCCAGGGCGCTGCCTCGACCTTCGTCAGAATGTTGGGCGTGAAAGGACGGCGCACGCGCAGCGGGCCGTCGCGCAGCGCGCGCGACCATCCGTCGCGATGAACCAGGTCGACGCCGAATTTGGCAAAGGTGCGATCGATCAGCGGAAATTGCTCGGGCGCGCTGTTCTTGACCACGATATCTCCGCCCGTGATCGCGCCCAGCGCCAAGAACGTCGCGATCTCATGGAAGTCTTCGCTGAAGCGGAATTCGCCCCCGCCTAGCCGGTGTCCGCCCTCGACAACGAGGCGCGATGTGCCGATCCCCTCCACGGGCACGCCGAGCATCGCGATGAAGCGGCAAAACTCTTGAACGTGCGGCTCGGATGCGGCATTGACGAGCGTCGACGTGCCGGTAGCGGCCGCCGCGCAAAGGACGAAGTTCTCGGTGGTGGTGACGGAGGCGTAATCGAGCCAGTGATCGTTCGCGGCCATGTTCGACTGTGCGCGCACGATCAATGAATCCGGGGTGCGCTCGACGCGCGCACCGAAACGCTCGAACACCTCGACGTGCGGATCGATTTCGCGCACGCCGAGCGTGCAGCCTTTCACGTCGTTCTCGAGCCGCGCCACGCCGAAACGGGCGAGCAGCGGCGGCACGAGCATGATCGACGAGCGCATTTCCTCGGGCAGATGATGCGTGGCCGGATCGAACGCGGTGGCGCGATGATGCAAATCCAGGATGCCGGTGGAGAAATCCATCGACACCTCGCTTCCGAGCGTGCGGAAGATGTCGAGAATTTTTTTGACGTCAGTGATCTCGGGCACACCGATCAAGCGCAGCGGCTGGTCGGTCAGCAAGGACGCGCAAAGAATCGGCAGAACGGCATTCTTATTGGCGGACGGCGTGATCTCTCCGCGAAGCGGGAGGCCGCCATGAACGATCAAATCGGACATATTCGGGGGCAAAACAGATGAATGGGGCGTGGCTGAAAAAACGCAGGCGCATATCATGCCACTGTCCGGGCGGCAACGTACGGGAATCTTGCTCGAGGCATACGCCATTGTCAGTTTTCATTGGCGCATTCGATAATCGCACACCGCGGGCGTGTTCGGCGTGCGCATCAAGTGCGCAGTTCCGCGTGCAGCCACCGGTTTCCAACCAATGGGAGAAGTGGCACGCTGCGTTGCCTCGCGAGCGTGCCGCAAATGCAAACTTGAGCGTCTGTTGCTTTTGCAACAAGCACTTACATAGTCTACGAGCACGTTATTCACAGCTTTACCAACACAAACTGGGGATAAGTCCGTTTTGCCTACCTTTACGCTTGCCGGCCCCGTCACGGCCGAACTCGAGATTCGCAAGAGCCGGTTCATCGCACACGCGATTCCGGTCGCGGATCGCGACGCGGCCATGCATGAGTTGCGCGCGCTGCGCGAAGCGCATCCTGGCGCGACGCATGTCTGCTGGGCGTTGCTCGCCGGTGGGCAATCGGGCATGTCCGACGATGGCGAGCCTTCCGGCACGGCAGGGCGGCCGATTCTCGAAGTGCTGCGCCATCATGATCTCGATGGCGTGTTGGCGGCCGTGGTGCGTTACTACGGTGGCGTAAAGCTCGGCGCGGGCGGCCTCGTGCGCGCCTATACGGATGCCATCGCGAGCGCGCTCATCCACGCTGAGCGTGTGGAAAGGATCGCCCAAGCGCAACTCGCGGTCGAAATCGGCTATCCCGATGAAGCGCGCGTGCGGCGATGGATGGAACAGGAAGGGGCCGTGCTTAGCGATAGCAGCTACGGTTTATCGGTGCGGCTGACGCTGCGCATGCCGGCCACGAAGCGCGATGCCGCGCGAGACGCGCTGCGCGACCTCACACAGGGGCGAGCCCGTTTTCCCGAGGAAGGATAGGCAGCATCTAACGTTTCGTCATCGCGGCTGCGCGAAAACCGCACTCGGTCCGCCTTTCGTCGCGGGGTAATCTTTCATTCCCATTACATTTTCTTCCTGCCCCCGTCCCTCGCTGCGCAGGCCTTGCTGTCTTCCTGGGTTCCTTCGGGCGTCAGCGAAAATCTATCGGACGAATTGGGCATAAAAACGCGCTCCTTTCCGCCAATTGGTTTCCGGTCGGCGAGCCTACACTGCTTTCCATGGAGCGAGACATCGGCTCCATCCACGAAGCCCTCGCGAAGCGGCGTGGTGCAGATCAGTTTGACGCAGTAGCTGGACAGCAGTTGTAGGAAATCCTCTCAGCACCCAGGGTCATCGCTGATTGGTTTCGAAACCGGGGTTCGGGCAGTGCGTTGTAGCAGTTCGAAGCACCTAGCAGTTCGAAGTACCTAGCAGTTCGAAGCACCTAGCGGTTCGAAGCACCTAGCGGTTCGAAGTACCTAGCGGTTCGAAGTACCTAGCGGTTCGAAGCACCTAGCGGTTCGAAGTACCTAGCGGTTCGAAGTACCTAGCGGTTCGAAGTACCTAGCGGTTCGAAGTACCTAGCG
>JBQCDS010000691.1:0-9277 GCA_051961035.1 Trinickia sp.
CGGGTTGGAGATCGCCGCGAATGCGGATCAGGGCGATGTTTTTGAGGTGCTGGGCGAACCGCACGGTTTATCGGTACTGCTGAACAATTTGCTCGATAACGCAATCAAGCACACGCCGTCCGGTGGCCGAGTCGACCTCGTGCTGCGTCGCGAACAAGCGGGCGTGTCCATCGAAATCCGCGATACCGGCCCCGGTATCGCCGAGGCCGAACTCGCGCGCGTCTGCGACCGGTTTTATCGCGGCAGCGATACGCAAGGCGAGGGCAGCGGGCTCGGGTTGGCTATTGTCACGCGCGTGGCGCGGCGTCACCGCGCCGAGGTCACGTTGCGCAACAACGCCGATGGGCGAGGGCTCACGGTTACCGTGGCGGCGTTTAAACCGGTGCATGCGGCCAATTTCGATCTGCGCGCTCGCTTGCCGTCCCCGTAATCGACGAGTGCAGGGCGCCGAGCCCGAAGTCATCGTATAAGGCGGTTCTCTCGATGCGCCGCCGGGCGCCCTCATTCAGCGGCGCGCTTCGATTTTCCGCTTCATACGGATGCGGCCGGGCGGCTCGAAATACGTGCCGAACCGGACCAAACCGGCTTTCCTCAGATGACACGTCATTTCGAAGCTCACGAGTACGCCAGGATCGTCATTGGCGAGAATGTCGACATCGATCGACCGAATGCGCGGTTCGTACCTCAACAGCGTGGACTCCATCCGATCTTTGAGCAGGTGCGCGGAGGCCGGCAACGCCTTATAGATGTTCGTCAGATCAGGCAAGCCGTAGTCGGGCAGGTGCTTCAACGCACCGGCACGCGTGTTCAAAATGCGCTGAACATTGTGCTGCACGCTCATGCATTCGAGCGTTCGATCGTCATACGCATTGAGCGGCTCGCCACCGATCTGGCCGAGCAGGACGTCATAGAGGGAGGGGCGCGCGGGCATGGGGTTCTCCGGTTACGATGCGCCGATCGCGGTGGATTCGGCAGCGCTCGCTGCATCGTCGCGATCGATGAAGTCGATCGTCAAGCTGCCCTCGGGCGAGCTTGACAGCGCAATTTTCGCCGGTGCCGAGCCGCTGGCCATGCGAGCAAGCAATTGACGCGACATCGTCGGCAGGACGCGCTGGTTGAGGAAGGCATCAACGTTGCGCGCGCCTGATCCGCGAGCGAGACACAGCTCGGCCATGGTGCCGATCAGCGGCTCATCGCACATCAATTCGACCCGATGCTGGCGTCGCAGGCGATCTGCAACCTTTCCAAGCTTCATGCGCACGATGGATGCGAGCGCGGTCGCATCGAGCGGCCGGTAGACGAGCGCCTGGAAGCGCGCGAGCAGAGCGGGCTGAAAGTGAGCGACGAGTTGCGGCCGAATTGCATCGACGAGCTCAGCCTGTGTGATCGCCGGATGCTCGGCAGTCAATTCATCGATCCGCGCGCTGCCGAGGTTCGACGTCATTAGGATCACGCAGTTGCGGAAGTCGATCTCGCGCCCCTCGCCGTCGCGCATCACACCCCGATCGAACACTTGATAGAAGGTATCGAGCACATCGCGATGAGCCTTTTCCACCTCGTCCAGCAACACCACGCAGTACGGACGTTGCCGCACCGCCTCGGTGAGTATGCCGCCCCTGCCGTAACCGACATAGCCTGGGGGGGAGCCCTTCAACTGCGACACCGTGTGGGATTCCTGGTACTCCGACATATTGATCGTTGTGAGCGCCGCTCGGCCGCCGAACAGCAAATCGGCCAGTGCGTGGGCCGTCTCAGTCTTGCCCACGCCAGACGGCCCCGTCAGCAGGAAGACGCCGAGCGGCGCATGCTCGTTCTTGAGTCCGGCTCGTGCCGTGCGCAGATTCTCGGCAAGCGCGGCGAGTGCGTCGTCCTGGGCGACGACACGCTCGGCGAGTTGCGCCTCGAGCGCGAGCAGGCCTTGCAGTTCGTCTTCGACGAGGTTGCCGACGGGCACACCCGTCCATTCGGCGACGACATGAGCGATCGCCTGCGCGTCGACGTCCGAAAACACGAGCGGCGCCTTGCATTGAGCGCAAACGAGTGCCTGCCGTGCCGCGGCGAACGCTTCCTCATTGCGCTTCGAGCGATCGACGTCTCGCTGCACGTGCAGGTTCGTCACCAGTGTGCGTTCGCGTTCATAGCGGACTTGGAGTTCGGCCAGTTCTTCCTTCGCGCGCGCGAGTGGGGCGGCGAGCGCCTCGATCGGTGCCATCGCATCGTCGACACCGGCCCACACGTCCGCCTCGATCGTGCTGTGTTCGATCTCCAGAGCGGCAACGGCGGCTTGTGCGCGTTGCAGTTCCGCGGGCGGGGAGTCGAGCCGCACGCGTACACGTGCCGCCGCCGTATCGATCAGATCGACGGCTTTGTCGGGCAGCTGCCGCGCGGGGATATACCGGCGCGAAAGTTTCACCGCAGCGACGAGCGCCTCGTCGCGGATATGAACACGGTGATAGGTTGCGTATCGAGTCTTGAGGCCCCGCAGCATCAAGCATGCTGCTTCGTCATCGGGTTCATCGACTTTGACGATCTGAAAACGGCGCTCGAGCGCCGCGTCGCGTTCGAAGAATTCCTTGTATTCCGACCAGGTGGTAGCCGCGATCGTGCGTAATTCTCCACGCGCGAGCGCGGGTTTCAGCAGATTCGCCGCGTCGGCGCTGCCGGTGGCGTTGCCAGCGCCGATCAACGTGTGCGCTTCGTCGACGAACAATAGGATCGGCACCGGCGATTCGCGCACTTCGTCAATCACATTTTTCAAGCGTTGCTCGAATTCGCCCTTCACGCCGGCACCTGCTTGCAACAAGCCGAGGTCGAGCGTAAGGATGCGAACGTCGCGGATCACGTTCGGCACGCCGCCTTCGATCACGCGCAGCGCGAGGCCTTCCACGAGCGCCGTTTTGCCGACACCCGGTTCGCCCACGAGAATCGGATTGTTCTTGCGCCGGCGCGCGAGCACGTCAATCATCTGCTGAATCTCGCGATCTCGGCCGAAAACGGGATCGATATCGCCACGGCGCGCCTTCTCCGTCAAATCGATCGAAAAGCGGGCAAGGGCGTCGCGTTCCAGGGTACGTGAAGGTAAAGGAGCGTTTTCGATCGTGACCGCGTTGGAGCGCTCATCGACAGACGGGGCAGCCGCATTAGCGTGCCCTGCGGCTTGCTCGTCGTCTTCCGGTTGGTTTTCGCACGAGCGGTGACCAAGACGCGGCAGCAGGCGATGGATCTGCGCGCTACTGATAGACAGTAGCGGCCACGCATTGCGTGCGCGCAACACGTGCGGCGCGTCGACGATCGCCTGCAATAGGTGGGCGGAGCGGATGACCGGTTCGTCCGTGTCGGGCGCGGCGTGAAGCCAGGCATCTTGAAGTACGGCCGCCAGTTGGGGTGAGAGGGCGGGCTTGCTCCGCAAATTTCTGGGCTGATGCTCGATAGCGGCCACAAGGGCATCCCAAACGGCGTCGATGTCGATCACATAGTGCTTCAGGATCGCGGGAATATCCCCGTCGCCCGCCTCGATCAGCTTCAACAGCCAATGCTCGATCGTGATTTCGTCTGCAAGGCGCGTCTGGCAAAGCCTCGCCGCGGCGTCTAGGGCGTGCGTGCAGTGTGGATTGAGACGGCGAAGCAGATGAGTGGTGTCGCGCAAGGTCATGACGGAAGTGAGTCACGGAGGGAGCGGACATGTGACATCACGCTCGCTCCCGGGTAGAAAATGGCCAGCCCGCCTCGCGTGCTGGCAAAGGGACCGGCAGCGGCGGCGAGCCGGTCCTACTTCACACTTCGGAGATTAGGAACGCTCGTTCCAGGTGTCCTTGTGGATGATGTTGCCGTCCTTGTACGACCAGGTGATCGTCTCGTAGCGCAGCTCGACGTTTTCGAGGTGGTTGTGCCGCTCGTAAGCGGGATTTTTGATGTCGTGCATCACCGGATTCACCGCCACGATCTTCACGTTATCGAGCGTGGTGTTGAAGTATTCCTTCTCCTTGCCGGCGTCGTCGATCTTGTACCACTTGATTTCGACCGACTTGAGCGTCTGGCCGCTGGTCACTGCCTTATAGAGGTACGGGGTCGACGCGTCCGTTTCCTTAGTCAGCGTGATTGGTTTGTGCACGCGCGTGCCGGTCAACCTGCCCGTGTTGCCATCGGTCGGGATATGCACGCCGTGGTTGAAGGCGACGAGTTCGACGCTGCCTTCACGCTCTTGAACCGTCACCGAACCCTTGATGTCTGCGCCGCCATCGTCCTTGAGCCACATGTAGGCCGGAATTGCCATTGCTTCACTCCTTTTTTCGTACTGCGACAATCGCCCGGAGCCAACTCCGAGCTTCCTAATCCCGGAGCGGATTGCCCGGGGTGTGAAAGACCGCTTTTCATCTCTTGGTCAGCGTTGTTCCCGTGGCGCGACGCTCATTCTTCGCTCCGACGGAGCGGAAGTGCCAGTGGAATCCGTGCTTGAAGGTAGGGGTTAGGGAGAGCTCGCGCCGGGGTTTCCTTCGGTTGTCGGGACGTCTGGGACCAGCGTGATTTCGACGCGCCGGTTTCTCGCGCGCCCCTCCGGGGTGTCATTGCTCGCGATCGGTCGAGTCTCGCCATAGCCTTGGATTGCAAACTGCGTGGCGGGGATTCCCGATGCGTCGAGCAGCCAGTCGCGAACGGTTTCCGCACGTGCTTTTGACAGCTTCAAGTTGCTGTCCGGTTTTCCCGTGTTGTCCGTATAGCCGGCGACGAGAATCCGTTTGCGGACTATCCCGGGGGAGGTCTCCTTGAGCGAGTGTGTTCTGAGCATTTCCAATGCGCGGACCATCGCGCGCGTCGCCCCCAGTTTCAGTTGTGCGCGACCGCTGTCGAAAAGCGACATGCTGTCGAGCGTCACGACTGACGGAGGCGGTGGCGGCGGCGAATATGAGGCGATCGCGTCATTCAGCGCTGGCATGAACTCCGCGCCCCGGTACAGGCCGAACGAAAGGCCAAGCGGAATTCCGGTGCGCCCGTACTGATCGAGTCGATCGCGATGGGCGGCCAGCACTTGCAACGCGTCGCGCTTCGCGGCGTCGTTCGTGGCCGGAATCATCGAATAGCGGACTAGATCCGCGCCGATGCGATTGAGCAGCGCCTCGTTATTTTTTGCCGACGCAAAAAAACTCACGGCGGCCATACAGGCGACGAGCGCTAGTGCGTGGGCGAAGGCCGTCAGGCGTGGCGAGATCCAGCACCGACGAGGCATCGCTTCGATCAGTGGTTGCGGGAACGGCCATGGCAGTGGGGAGGCGATCGCGCTAGCGCGTACAACCCGAGTTTGTATCTCGACGTCGGATTGCCACGGGTTGCCTTGGCCGAGACCATGGGCAGTCTCGGTGCCGCTAGCGAAACTGCCTTGCGCCGAGGGGCTCGCCGGCCCGCAGTCGATCCAGCCGGCGCCGAACAGCGCCAAGGGTGTAGCCGGCTGAAGCCGATCCGTCAGTGCGCCGATCACGACCCGCTGCGTCCATCCGATGATCGACGCCAGGGCGGCTGCGCGGCCGACCGCCTCGGGATCGCCGGCAATACGGTGAACCTCATCCTCCGCTGCCCGAATCAAAGGCTCGAACCGCACTGCGTCGATGAGGCGCGTCCTTGACGATACGCCGTACCATTGCGATTGCGACGACGCGTTGCCGCGACCGAGCATCAAATCGGAAGCGACGGTGGCCCGGGCCCCGGAACGAGCTCCCGTAGTCAGCCGCTGGTAGACCGCAACATAGCTCGGCAAGCGGGCGCCGAGGATGCGCGACGCGTCGGCTACCTCCTGACGCACCAGGCGCAAGTGCTGCGTCAGCACGTCCGCCCCAGTGTGCAAGGCCGGCGCGACGGACAGCACCACGCCGTCCGGTGCGCGACCGTCGCGCCACTGCCTAACGGCGACGGCAACCCGGGACAGTTCTTTGGCGCGATCGACGCGTAGCCAAATCGCACCTTCGCCGATATGTGCGAAGCGTTCAACGCCGTCCCGGTCGAACAGTGCAGGCAGCCCGTCACCTATGACAAGGACAAGCGGCATGCGAGCGCGCAGGCCGATGGGGATGTCCGCGGTTACGCTGCCAAGCGCTGCAAGCGCGCGCACACTCTGTTCGCGCGCACGGGAAAGCCGGCGCGTGCGCCATGCGATCAGCGCCACCGCGGCAATTAAGATCAGAGCCGTGAGCGTCCATGCCACACCGTGGCCGACGGGCAGCACGAGCCAGATCACCGCCAAAGCCAGCGTGGCCGCGAACACAACCATCGCGCGTAAGGGATAGCCTAATCCCTCGTGTCGATGATCGGGCATCGGCGCCGACGCCGAAGGGATGAGTGGCAAGGTGGGCTTCACGGCTGTCCGACCTTTGCCGATATCCAATGCGCGAGCTGAATATCGAGCGCAGCAGCCCAAAGCATCCATACGGCCCCTGCGGCGACACACGCCAGACCGGCCATCGCCCATGGCGAAAGCCGGTAGAACCGCTCGACGAGCCCTCGCCTCGCGCGATCCGCAATGAATGGCCGCTCCGTTGACGCGCGCAGGCTTTCGAGCCGAGCGTTGAGCGAAGCGATCAATTCGGTGCGCTTCGCTTCGCCCTCACGGGCGTAGCGCCCGACGAACCCCATGGCGAGGATCGAGGCGTAACACTCCAGGAGGTCAGCTTGCGGTGACGATTCGCGCATACGCACTTCGATGCAATCGATCACGCGTTCGCCTGCGTCGTGCAGGTTGAACCGCTCGACCTGGAGCGGTTTCAACTCCCAACCGGCGCGGCTGTCGTTTGGCAGAAAACGCAATGCGATTTCGTCGAGTAGCCCGCATTGCGCGACAAGCGCTTCGTGCCGCACATCGTGCGGATATCCGCGCCGTTCCAACCCATTCGAGAAGTGTTCGATGAGCTGCCGGCACCGGGCCCGGAATTCGGCCGCATCTTGTACCCGGCCTCCGGGTGAAAGCGTCGTCACGAGCAGCGCGGTATCGCGCAGCAGGTCGCGAATGCCGCCTTCGCGGACGCGGTTTGTACCGGGCACGCCTTCCAGCAGGGCGGCTTCGTTAAGGCTTGGGGTCAGGGCGTTCATGAGCGCAGCACCGCGTAAAGTTCAAACGTGGCATCGGGCACCGACGCCGGAAGATAGATCTGGCAGGCTCGTGCGGCGAGCATTTTCGCGTGTGCGGGGCTGGCGGCATCCAGCGCGAAATATTGATTGTCGAGACGCACGGGGATCGCGGCCGGCACACGCTGCACGGCCTTGAGCGGAATACCCAGCAACGCGGAGTTGATGATGTGCTCGACGTCGTCCGGTGCGCCGATCTTGCACAGGCGCGGGAGCTGTTCGACGAGCTCCAAAGCCGGCATTGGCGCATTGACCGATAGGTACCAGTCTGCTGTGGCATCGGCGATGCGCTCGTCGAGGAACTGGCCGGCCCACGTCGTGGGGTTCTTGCGCGCTAGGCCTATGGATACGACGCGCGATGGGATGATCGCGTCAAGCAGATCGCGAATCGTGGCCTCGAGCTTGGCAAACACTTCGTCGGCGCACGCATGGTCGTACACGGGAATATCCCCCAGCCGAGCGCGCGTCGAGAACGTCATTAGCGCACTGGCGAGCTGCGCGAGCGTGGTGTACAGGTGCTCGGGCGACCGGCTCGGGTGCGTGGCGAACAGCCGCAGTTGGGGCCACGCCGCGTGAATGCAATGCAGCAGCCAGAACAGTTGAACGTCGGCCACGCCGTATTCGGCGACTTGCTCGATTCGCTCGCTGCGGCGCGCGCCCAGCGCAAGGCTTTTTGCCTGCAAGATGTCGGCGAGCCGATTGACGCGTTCGAGGTGAAGCGGATGGCCGCCGAGCGTCAGGCACGGGGGGACGAACCGGTGATCGACCTGGAATTGACCGCTTGTCGTACGGGTGAGCCGCGCGATGGTGCAGACGGTGTCGTCGGCATGCGATTCGAAATCGAACAAGAGCCGCACGGCGTGGCGTTCGGCCGCAATTTCCGATTCGGCAACGCCGTTCAGATCCGTGACCTTGACGAATTCGCGGTATGTCCGACGTGCCCGCGCAAGCGTGGCTTCATCAAAGCGGCAGTTGCTGCCATTTGCATCCGGCAACGCGAGCGCGGCGACGATGGTCAGGGTTTGGCGATCGGCAGGCACGCCTTGCGTCAAATCGCGCGCGGGTGGAATCACGTCCGCTACCGTCGTGTCAACAGGTGTGCCGTCCGGGAAGCGCAGCTTCAATCGCGTGAGCTTGAGGCGCCCCGTGGTCAACGCCTCTTCATCAACTTCGACGTCGAGGGTGCCCCATGGCTCCGCGAGCGCCGCACTTGAGAACTGATGCATGGCGAACGCGGCCCATCGTTCCTGTTGCTGAAAGTGCTGCTGCGTGAGAATCAAGCCCTCGTGCCAAAGCGGTTTGTCGATCCGCATAGGTATGGTGTGTTGCGTCTTGTGATTGCAGAAGAGGTGATTGTATTTATCTCATTTTTGATTCGCACGAGAATCGATCGGAAACGATAAAAAATATAGTCGTTGATGTTGATTTGTGAGATGGATATTGCGAGTGTTCTAATCAGTGTTTATGAGATGGGAGGCTGCATTGCACAACGTTCATGTTGATAAAAACTCATAAAAAACAACAATATATGAGGCGTGTCGAACTTGTGTGCTGTCGTTGAGCCGCCCGTTGATGGTAAGAATGATCCGAAAAATTCCTGAAATGGACGAATGTAAACATTTTCATTTATTGAAAATTGAAAGACGTTTGACGAATCGAATCCAAAACTGTTTAATGCGCGATTCCGTGCCGATGGTCGGACGAGCAAAGCCCTGCCGTGCATGTCGTCGATCTACCTTTTTTTGTGAGTTGCGCGGGTTGTGATCTTTCACGCATCGCGATGAGAGCACACTGCGTCGCATTGGGCCGGTTCTGCGGGAATTGTTCCCTCAGATTGATAAGGAGCACTAATGGATAGCTTTCAGCGTGAAATCCCCAAATCGAGGGTTTCCATTACCCTCGACCTGCACACGGGCGGAGCCCAGAAGAAGGTCGAGCTGCCGTTGAAGCTGCTCGTCGCCGGAGATTTCAGCGCCGGTCGCGAGCAGGCGCCGTTGGCCGAGCGCAAGAAAACGAACATCGACAAAAGCAACTTCGATGCCGTGCTGGCCGACTACGCCCCCGATTTGAAGATCGCGGCGCAGAACACCCTTGCGGACGATGGTTCGGAGTTGCCGGTGAACCTTTCGTTTCGTGCGATGGGGGACTTCGAGCCGGAGCAGGTGGC
>JBQCDS010000692.1:0-6099 GCA_051961035.1 Trinickia sp.
ATTCGACGAACGAGTACCTCGCCGCGTGGCACACGCGTTGCCTGTTACTGCTTGCGGCCGCGGTCCTGCTCACCGTCCTGATCGTCGCCACCGAACAGCGCACGAATAGGCTGCTTGGCAATCTCGCCGCCGCCCACGATCGCGAAATTGCGAAAGGCACGCAGCTCGAGCAGGCTCGGTCGGACGCCGAAGCGGGATCGCGCGCGAAAAGCGCGTTCCTCGCCACCATGAGCCACGAGATCCGCACGCCGATGAACGGCGTCGTCGGCATGACCGAGGTGTTGATGCGCTCGACGCTATCGGCCGATCAAAAGGAGATGGTCTGCACGATCCGCGATTGCGCCTCCGCGCTCCTGAAAATCATCGACGACATTCTCGATTTTTCGAAAATCGAGGCGGGCAAAATGCAGATCGACTGCGTGCCGACATCGGTCGAAGACGTCGTGGATAGCCTCGCTTCGTCACTGGCGACAGTCGCCGATGCGCGCGGCGTCGCATTGCGAACCTACGTGTCGCCCGCGTTGCCGGCAAGCGCCATGTTCGACGACACGCGACTGCGCGAGATTCTCTACAACCTCGTCGGCAATGCTGTCAAATTTTCGGCGGGGCGCAACGCGGTGGCCGGCCACGTCGAGCTGCGGGCGACCTTCGTGGACGGAGCCGCGCCCGAGGTCCGATTCGACGTCAGCGACAACGGCATCGGCATGAGCCCGGAGATCCTCGCGAAGTTGTTTCAACCGTTCAGCCAGGCTGAAGCCTCGACGACGCGCCGTTTCGGCGGCACCGGCCTTGGGCTCGCGATCTGCCGCCGGCTCGTCGCGTTGATGGGTGGACGGATGTCGGTGCAAAGCGAGCCGGGACACGGCACGACGTTCACCGTGCAGTTGCCGCTTCACGTGGCCGACGCTGCCGATGAGCGCAAGCGCACCGACCTGTCGGGAATCGCGTGCATCGTCGTGGCGTCCCCGGAATGGCGCAGCGACGACACCGCGGACTATCTACGTCACGCAGGGGCACGCGTCGAGATCGTCGAGGACGCGCGTGACGCGCAGCAAGCGCTCGCCCGTACCAGCGGGCCGCGCGTATTGATACACGATGCGCAGTGCTCCCTCGAAACCGTCGTATCGGGCGACGGAATTTCGGGGGATGTGTCGATCGCCTCGTCGCGCAATCTCGTCTTGATGACGCGCGCCGGCAAGACGGTGTCGATCGGCGCGCAGGCGCTGCGGCGACGCGTTCTGATCGAAGCCGTGGCGCTCGCGGCCGGCCGCGGAAACGGCAGATCGCTCAGCCCGTCGAACAGCGACGACGAATTGCTCGCGCGCACACCCGCCGACGACGGCATCACGCTGCTCGTGGCGGAAGACGACGAGATCAACCGGCGCGTCATTTCCCGGCAATTGGCGTTGCTCGGCTACGCTGCGGACATGGCTGTCGATGGCGAGCAGGCGCTCGAGATGTGGCGCGCGAAACCTTACACACTCGTGCTGACCGACTTGCACATGCCCAGGCGAGACGGCTACGAACTCGCTCAGGCCATTCGCGCCGAAGAAGCACGCGACGCACGCGCTCGGGTGCCGATCGTCGCGTTGACGGCCAATGCCATTACGGGCGAAGCGAATCGCGCCAAGACCCTCGGCATCGACGACTACCTCACGAAACCGCTCAAGCTCGATTTACTCGCGCAAGCGCTCGCGCAATGGACGACCTCGCAGCGCGCGGCGACGGAGGACAAGGCGCGCGTCGAGACAAACGATGCCGGCGAGCATGCGCGAGAGCCTGCTTCGTTGCCGTCGTTGCCGTCGTTGCCGTCGACATCGTCAACGGCTCCATCGCACGACGCCGGCCGGGACGCGTCCGGCGCCCCCCAGGCAAGCGGACAGCACGCGCCGCATTCCTGCGGCGAATTGCGAGATCAACCCGCCGCCATCGAATCGATCGTCGACATCAATGTGCTCAAGGACATCGTCGGCGACGACATGGAAACCGTTCAAGCACTCCTGATGGAGTATGCCGAATGCTCGGCCGAGCTCGCCGATCAATTGCGCGCACGTCTGGCGGACGGCCACGCACGAGAAGCAGCTGCCATCGCTCACAAGCTCAAATCGTCGTCGCGTTCGATCGGTGCCCTGCCGTTGGGGGATTTGTGCGCCGAGATCGAAGCCTGTGCGTCGAAAGGCCAAGCGGATGGTCTCGATCAGCTAGGTGCGCGATTCGATGTCTCGTATCGGCTTGCGATCGAGGTCGTGCGCGGCTTGACGCTTGCGGCCGATGTCGAGCCACGCGCATGAACCGGCCGGGCCCATGGTCGCGTGCCCCGTCAAATCGATTCGGATCGTCGTCGCCGTGGCGATCGGATGACGCCATCCGATAGTCCGCGACGGCCGAGGGTGAGCGAGCGCCGCCCCCGGCAAGCAAGGTCGATGAGCGATGACGGCTCATGGCCGCATTTCCTGTCGAGGGCCCCATTTGCAGGCCGGAAAAACTTACGAGAAACGAGGCGCATTTTTACCGTCCCGTCGCGAGCGGAGCCGGCACGGATGGCTACTCTTTCACGCGGAATTGCTCCGGGTCCTTGCCCTTCAGCCACCGCGGCCGAGGCCCGCGCCCTCCCCATGTCTCGCCCGTTTCCGGATGCCGGAAACGTGGCGCTGCGCTCGATGCGGCGCGCGCTTTGCGGCGCGTGCCGAACAGATCGTCAGGGGTGAACCCGAATGCGGCGATGGTCTCGCGCACGGTTGCCAGCGCGGCCTCAGCTTCGGCTCTGCGCGCCTGCTCGATCTCGGCGTCGAGCTCTTGTTTTCTTGCCAGTAATTCCTTGTACGTCGCCACGGACTCAGTCCTCCTTACGGTTTGTCATAGGCACGCCAGAGCGCCGCTCATACGACGACGCACGTCGCGTATGCATGAACGATGCTTGGTGCGCCGAAGCTGCCATGACCCTGGGGTATAGCGGGCACAGCAGAAAGCAATACTCATGCCTAGCTTACCCACTATTTAAATCAACGATGGAGGGAACCGTTGAACCGCGATATTTGGACCTCCCGTAATGGAAAAACAGCGGAGCCGGAATGCGAGCGGCAGCGCTTTCGGCACTGCCGCCCCTGCCCGACGATCGGTTGCGCGTCGTCATTTCATGAGCGGTGCCGCTGCTGCAACATACGCACGCGCGCCATCGCCGGCGCATCGTTGCCCACCGTGTCGTACATTGCCGCAAGATCCGCCTTGAGCGCCGTACGCGAACCGCCGTCCAGATAAACCATGTGCCCGGACGGGTAGAACCGCGCCGATAAGTTGTTGCGCACGCTTTGCTCGATCAACGGCATCTGCTGCAGATCGAGGATGGTTTGGTAGAACGGCGTCACGAAGTCGTAAAAGCCGTTGGCGGACAGCACCTTCAAATCGATGTTGAGCGCCATCACCGCGGCCAAATCGCCGGCCGTATACAAAATGACATTCCCCTGCGCGTCCTTGCCCTTTTGGGCGCCCGTCGGATCGATGTGACCGAAGTCCCAATTCAGAAAAGCCTGATCGTTCAAGTCGGTGAACGAGGAAGTCGAGGTGTACTTCAGTTGCTCGTTCAAGTACTCGTTCCACATCGTCGTATAGACGCCCGACACAGCTGTCATGGTGGGATCGTTGCCGCCGGAGTTCGGATCGATTTGCCCCGCGATGCCGGTGTCGATCGCGGTGACGCGACCGTCGTAGGCGCCGAGCGCGACCCCTTTCGATTTGAGCAGCGTCGTCAAGAACAGCGAATTGCCGCGGCTGTCGTAGGCGGCGATATCGAGGCTCCACGCGAGCAACGTCGTTTTATCGATACCGGTGTACTGGGCCAGTTTTTCGACGACTGCATCGTCCGTTTGCGGAAACTTAGTTAGGGCGGCGAGGTAATCGGTGCGTGCGAACTGCGCGACTTCCTCGACGAACGCACCCAGATCCGTAGGCGTGGGCGCCAAGCCGAGCCGCTTGTGATACCAGGCATCGGCCGCCGCCGTCGGCAGCGCGCCGACGGGATTGCCCGCTTGCGTGTAATCGAGAATCGACGATTGCAGCGTCACGCCGTTCAGATCGATGCCGTCTTCGTGAAGCATATAAGCCAGCACGCAGCTACGCGCCGTGCCGTACGATTCGCCGAATAGATACTTGGGTGAATTCCAGCGATTGTTTTTTGTCAGGAAGCGCTTGATGAACTGTTTGATCGAGCGAGCGTCCTGGTCGACACCCCAGAAATCGCGGTTCTTGTTCGGGGCGATCGCCGCCGAATAGCCGGTTCCGACGGGGTTGATGAACACCAGATCGCTTTTATCGAGCAAGCTATCGGGATTATCCTCGAGCGCATAGGGCGCGGGCGGCGTGAATCCCGGCATCGATGTCTTGATTCGCTTTGGCGCGAACGAGCCCAAAAGGACAAAGACGGCGGATGAACCAGGGCCGCCGTTGTAAAAGAAGGTGACAGGCCGCGTCTCCTCTTTTTGATTGTCCTCGGTGAACGCGACATAAAACATCTTCGCGTTCGCCTTCGAACTCGATGGATCCACCGTCACGAGATGGCCAGCCGTGGCCGTATATTCGATCTGTCTGCCGCCGATGGTGATCGTGTGGTGCGTAATCGCCGCAGCCTCCGTCGTGTCGGTCACGGAATCGTCGGGCCCGTTGCCATAGGCGGTGTCATCCTGAAGCGGCTGATCGCCCTGTCGGCTAAGAAAGGCATGCGGCATCGAGGCCCTGCCCGGCGACGGCGCGCGAGCGTTGTGAGACGATTGCGGGCTGCCGGTATCGGAATTCATCGTAATCGCTCCATCAGTAAGTGCCGCCTTGCGGGTCCAATCGCACTCGCGGCTTATGTTGACGAACTGCTGCTAAGACGCCGGCGCGCTCCGCCCGAAGCGCGCCGGCGATAACCCCTTACCGTTCGAACCGCCGAATTGTCGAATTGTCGAATTGCTCAATAGGCCTATTGCCTTATTGCTCTCTCGCCCTCTTCCCAACGCCCAACGCCCGACGCATTAAGCACATTCACGCTTCGTACTATCGCGCGGGGCTGCCCTTGTTCGGCATGCCCCCCGCACTCGATGCTGCCGACACGCCCAACGCCGCCGCGATATCGCGGCCCTTCGGGCTCCCGAGGCCGGTGCAGGCATCCCATCCGCCTGCCGCCGCATAGGTGCCGTTATTGCCCGACGTGATGTCGTTGAAGGCACCGGCCGCTTCATAGAGCTTTTGGTTCACGAACCCCGAGGGCTTGCCCGACAGCGCATTGATGCGCGCGACTAGACCCGCGTAGAGCGGAGCGACGGCGCTCGTGCCGCCGATCGGCATCGACTGGCCATCGATCAGCACTTCGTAGCCGGAAGTGGGGGAGGCGTCGGCTGCGACATCGGGCACGCCGCGATTGGCCAACGCAACAGGCGGACCATCGACAGTTGCCGCCTTCAATCCTTCCTGCCAGGCAGGCAGCGTGAACCGGGCACTGATGCCGCCGCCCGTCGCACCGCCGCCCGCGCCGTCGTTCCAGACGACCTCGCTCGAAATCGCCCCGCCCCCGTCAGCGGCGACATGCGTACCGCCGCAGGCCAACACATACGGGCTCGATGCTGGGAAATCGACGTGGTCGGCACCGTCCGGGGCGCCGTCGTTCGAGCCGCCGTCGCCCGCCGCCGCACAAATCGTCACGCCCAACGCCATGGCCGATTGCAGCGCATCGTTGAAGCTTGCGACCGCCTGATCCGTCCACGCGCTCTCGGGGGCGCCCCAACTGATCGATACGACCGAGGGATTGTTCGTGGAATCGTGCATCGCGTGCGATACAGCATCGATGAAACCGGCGTCGCTGTTCGGCGCGAAGTAGACGGCGATTTTCGCTTTCGGCGCGATGGCGCCGGCGATCTCCACGTCGAGCGTGACTTCGCCGTCCGGGCCGCCCGGATCCCCCGTTGGGCTATTGCCGGCGCCGTCCACCGCCACCGAGACGACTTCCGGCGCCGGCACACCGAGACTGCCGAAATACATCGACAGATCCGATTGCTCGTAACCGCCGCCGAGTTCGATGAGCCCAATACATTGACCGGCTCCATCGCCTTCGGGGAAATCGTACAG
>JBQCDS010000693.1:0-3329 GCA_051961035.1 Trinickia sp.
GGATGCAGGCCAGCGATACAACTATGAAGGCACCTGGCAGCGCGAGAAATCCCATGAACAAAATCCGTTTGTACATGACGATCCTCCTCGTATTCACCGGTCTACAGCTCAACGGTAAAGGTCATCCGCGCCATCAAGCTTGACGGAGGTCAAGCGCGGTGCGCACGCATGCGTTTCACGCTGGAGCAGAAGTGGTGCCTTTCTCGTGGAAGACGAACTCAAGGCGAAGGGAGGAACATTCTCGAAGGGCGCTGACTGGCAGCCGTACATGCCGGAAGACGGCCTGCTGCGCACCGGACAAAATACAGCGTCTTCAGGGCCGGCTGCCAAGGCGTTCGTGGCCATACTGGCGAAAGGACAGCAAGTAGCGCCAGCGGCGATTCCGGCTGAACGTGACCAGCCATCCGGCATTGGTCGCCGCTATATCCGGTCGGTTACGTAGGTTCGTCGCTGAGTCGTGAAGATCGACGGTCTGAAGACAACGAACCTCCGAGTGGCCATCAGCAGCCGTAAAAGGGCGTTAAACGGAAGGCCAGCACTGCCGCGCGACACTTCAAGGAATCAGCCAAAGCGCGACGGCATAAATCACGAGCGACACGGCGAACGTAACCGCGGTATACCCCATCACGCGTTGAATACGAATCCCGGCGATCGCAACGATCGGTACGGCCCAGAACGGCTGCAGCATGTTCGACACGTTTTCCGCCATGGCGACGCCCATCGCAGTGCGCGGAACAGATGCATGCAGATCGAGCGCCGCGGGCAGCACGAATGGACCTTGAACGGCCCAATGGCCGCCCGCGCTCGGCACCAGCAACGTGATGATGAGCGAGCTGAGGTAGCTCCAGAGTGGAAGCAACGCGGGAGAGGCGATCGTCACGAACGCTTTCGCGATCATCGATGCAAGACCGGTACCTTTCATGATGCCCATGATGCCGCCATAGACCGGATACTGAAGCAGCATTGACCCGGTTTGGCGCGCGGCGCGGCGAATGGCATTGGCGTATGCGATCGGCGTGCGCTGAAGCGCGAGGCCGATGAGCAGGAAGATCAGAATCGTAGCGTTGATGTCGAGATCAATGCCTTCCTTGCGCCACGTCACGAGGAGATAACCAAAACCTAATGCGAGTAGGAGCAGCGTGCCGAATACGGACTGTTCGAGATGCGATGCAAACGACGCCGAGCCGCTCTGGCGTGCGTGCGGGTCGTCGCTAGACGTATCGGCCGCTTCTTCGCGGGTATCGCGGAACGCCACGACATTTTCCGGTTTCGGATGCATCCTGATGAAGACGACAGTCATCACGATCACAACCAGTACCGTCGGCACGAGAACGAAGGGCGCAAAGATAGTCTGACTCAGGGGTATGACGTGGCCGGTCGCCTTCTCGACGAGATTGAGCGCGTTGCCGTGCGAAGCCTGCGACAGAGCGATGGAGCTTGACAGCCCGCTGTTACACACCGACCACGCCGAATACCCGCCCGCGACAAGCCATGCGAAATCCACATTCACACGGCGCGCGATCTCGCGCGACAGAAACGCGCCGACGATCAGCCCTAGTCCCCAGTTCAACCATGCTGCGCAGGCGACGACGGGAAATACGAGGCACGCCGCACGCGCGGGCGTGCTCGCATGGTCCGCAAGCGCGCGCAGGCCGCGCTGTACGAGCGGTGCTTCTGCGATCGCATAGCCGGTCGCGAGAATCAGGATCATCTGAAGCGCGAAGCCGAGGATGCCGAACGTGCCGGTGTACCAGGCGCCGAGGATCGTTGGCATTTCGCCGTGCGGCGCGATGAAGAACGCGAGCGCCACGACGACGAACGTGAGGCAGAGCGACAGGACGAACGGATCCGGCATCACCCGTTCGAACACATAAACCAGACCTTCGACAAGGCCGCGCGAGGCGGGGGGATGCCCGAGAGCGGCCGTAGCTGGTGAGAGGGTATTGCGCTTCATATGACAGTGCTCTTTATGACGTCCAGCCGGCGATGGCGGGTGTGTCTTCCACCTGGCACGTGGGCCGCCATCCGGTTTGATACGGTGATGACGATGACCGCTCGCGCGCTTTCGCCCTCGGGCCTTTGGCCTCGTTGTGCGATAATCGAACAAAATGCCGATTTGCGAACTGCATGTTATTTTGCCTTGCACCATTGCCGGAATAAGGGTGAACCCTATGGGACGGTAGGGGGTGAGGACAATTGGGAGGCCGACGGCAGTTCCGTCTGGACTTCCGCCAGAACGCTCGGTTGGCGTGAAGCGACTCCGGACTCCATCATGGAACGGGTCATTAATCAGGTATGACATGTCATGCGTGCGGGACATGGCGACCTGAATCAGCGCTCGGCGGCGCGCAGTTGATCGGCTCAGTGACCCAGCACACCGGACCGATGCATGTGCCGTGCAGGAATGCGGTCCGTCTCACAGGTATCTATGAAGCCTTGCCGCGCAGCAGGTCAGCAATGCGCTCCGCAATCATGATCGTCGGCACGTTCGTGTTCGCGCAAGGAATCGACGGCATCAACGACGCATCGCAAACATAAAGCCCCTCGACGCCACGCACGGCGCCGCGCGGATCCGTCACGGCGAGCGGGTCCGCGGCAGCGCCCATCCGGCAAGTCCCAGAAGGGTGCCATGTCCCTCCCACCGAGCGCTTGACGAACGCGGTCATCGCATGATCGTCCTCGAGAAGCTCAGCGATCGTCACGCCTTGCGTCACGACGCGCCGTACCAATGCTCCTCGCAGCGGGCCCGCGGTATCGAGCAATACGCTCAACAAGCCGCGGCGCAGCGCGTTAAAAGCACCGGGCACGGCGATCGCCGCGACGCGCGGCGAGTAGGTTGACGGAAAGACGGTATCGCGATGATCGGCCATTGCTGTGTCGTTCAGCGTTTTCGCCCCGAAGCGCACTGCGAGCTTCAGACGTTCCAGATCACGCTCGTCCGACAGCATGGCGAACTCCACGATGGGCTCGTCAGCGGCATGCTTGCTCCTGAGCGCCAAATGGCCGCGCGAATAGGACTTATTGACCCAAAAGAACATCGTACCGAGCCGATAGCCGACAGAATGCCAGCCCGACCGGGAAAGGATTGCACCATGCATGTCGCCTGCGGGCACGCCCGGCAAACGCGACGAAAATCGCACGATCGCCTGCTCATGATGCTCGTCGGGGAACGGCGTGCGCGCGCTACGCGGCAAAAAGGCGGATACGGCGATCGATGGATGCTCCATCAGATTTCGACCAACACCGGCGCGAGGGCTGCGTACTTGAATACCGAGCGCGGCCAGATCGTCGCCGGGTCCTATACCGCTTCTTAGCAAAAGCGCAGGGCC
>JBQCDS010000694.1:0-3854 GCA_051961035.1 Trinickia sp.
AGCGCGTCGAATGTCATGTCGCCGAACTGCGCATTCGATGGCGGCACCCCAGTCAGAATGGCGAGCTGATGATCGGCCAGCGCAAGCTGTGTCGCGAGCGGCGGCAACATCGCGCGGGACTGCGCGAGCAGCGTGCGCTGCGCGCGCACATCGAACTCCGACACGCCACCCGCGGCGTAGCGGCGTTCGACGATCGCAAGCCGCTGCGCCTGCGCCTGCGCCATCTGTTTGGTCAACTCGATCTGCCGCAGGACGGACGCACGCCGTATCACCGTCGAAACCACATTGCCGGCAAGCGTGAGGCGGGCGGCTGCAAGCTCGAACGCCTGATAGTCGACGTGCGCCATCGTTGCTTCGAGCGCGCGCCGGCGACCGCCGAATACGTCGAGCATGTATGAAACGTTCACTGACGCGTTATATAGCGTGAACGGCCCCGGGTTGGGCACGTTCGCGACGCCGAGCGCCGCGAGATCGATCTTCTGCCGCGTACCCGAAAGCTTGGCATCCACTGTCGGGAACAGCGTGGTGCCCGCCTGCGCGTTGTAGTTCTCCTGCGCTTCGATGAGCCTTGCACGCGCTTGCGCGAGCGTCGGGCTGTGCGCCAGTGCGTCGTCTACGAGATGGTCGAGCGCGTCGGAGCCAAACTGCTTCCACCATGTTCGCGGCGCGTGATCGACCGCCGAGAACTGCTGTGCGATGCCCGCCGCGCCACTCGAAGCGACCGTCGACATCGGTTGCGCACCGTGCGTGTAGCTTTGCGTTTCCGGCGCGGCGGGAGCGTGGAAATTCGGTCCGACCGCGCAGCCGCCCAGCGCACAACTGGTCAGCACGATAACGGCGGTGGACGAGAGCAGCTTCATCGATCGCTTCTAGTCGAGCGTGCGCCGGTAAAGCCGCAGTGCGATGAACAGTGCGGCAAGCGTGAAGAGTCCGAGCGGCCACATCGACGGCCACATGTCGGACCACGCTTCGCCCTTGAGCATGATGCCGCGCACGAGCCGCGTGAAGTACGTGAGCGGCAGCACGTCGCCGATGTACTGCGCCCACTTGGGCATGCCGGCAAAGGGGAAGAGGAACCCCGAGAGGAGAATGCTGGGCAGAAAGTAGAAGAAGGTCAGTTGCATGCCTTGAAGCTGATTCTGCGCAAGCGAGGAGATCGCGATGCCTACCGTGAGATTCGCCGCGATAAAAAGCAGCGCCGACACATAGATCCCAAGCAGGCTGCCGGCAAACGGCACGCTGAAGACAAACAGTGCGGCGCAAAGAATGATCGTTACCTGGATCAGGCCGATCAATACGTAGGGCACGATCTTGCCGGTCATCACTTCGAGCGGTTGCACGGGTGTTGCCAGCAGCGTCTCCATCGTGCCGCGCTCTCGTTCGCGGGTGATGGCGAGGCCCGTCATCATCACCATCGTCATCGTCAGGATCACCCCCATCAGCCCAGGCACCACGTTGTACTGCGTGATGCCCTCAGGGTTGTACAGCCGATGAATTTTCACATCGAATGCCGCGGGGCGCCCGTTCAAATGAGCGAGCGGTCCGGTGAGATCCTTGTCTGCCACCGGCTGGATGAGGCCGGGCAGTGCGCTTAGCGCCGAGCTCGTTGCGACGGGGTCGGTCGCATCCGCTTCGACAAGCAGCGAGGGATGCTCGCCACGCAACAGACGACGCGAAAAATCGACGGGCACGCTCAGCACGAATTGAACATCGCCGCGCGTGAGCGCTCGGCGGCCCGCCTGCTCGTCCGGCAAGCTCTCGATTACGTTGAAGTAAGACGAATTTTCGAGCGCCGCGACAAAGCTGCGCGAAAAAGGGCTTTGATCGGAGACGATGACCGCTGTCGGCAGATGCTTAGGGTCCGTGTTGATCGCAAAGCCGAATAGGGCGAGCTGAATAACAGGAATGCCGACGATCATGGCAAACGTGACGTGATCGCGCCGCAATTGCAGGAACTCCTTGAGCACGATGCCCCACCAGCGCGATAGCGAGAACCCAAAACGCTCGCTCATGGCTGTGCTCCGTAGTTGTCGGACGCACGCTTCATTAGGAAAATGAAGACGTCTTCGAGACTCGTGTCGATCGGCTCGACGCGCAGAGCGTTGTCCGCGCCGATCTTTCGAAGCGTGGCCTCGAGCGCCCGATGATCGCTGCCGCTCACATGCAGCGCCGAGCCGAATACCACCGTCTGATCGACGCCCGGCATCGTCCGCAACTGCTCGGACAGTTGTGCCAGATGGTCGCCTTCGATTGCCCACGTCGAGAGATTCTGCGATTCGATTACTTCAAGGGCGCTGCCCTGCGCAAGCAACTCGCCATACGAGATGTAGGCGAGCTTGTGGCAGCGCTCGGCTTCGTCCATGTAGTGCGTGCTGACAAGCACCGAGATGCCCTTAGCCGCGAGGCGGTGCAGTTCTTCCCAGAACTCGCGTCGCGCGTTCGGGTCGACGCCGGCGGTCGGTTCATCGAGCAGCAGAAGCTTCGGCGCGTGCAGCATGCATGCGGCCAACGCGAGCCGCTGTTTCCAGCCGCCCGAGAGCGAGCCCGTCAACTGGCTCGCCCGGCTCGCCAGACCGAGCGATTGGAGCGAACGTTCGACGGCCCCCTTGCGGTCGGCTAGCTGATAGACGCGCGCGACGAAGTCGAGGTTTTCGCGAATGGACAGATCCTCCCAGTACGAGAAACGCTGTGTCATATAGCCGAAGTTCCGCTTGATCAGCGCGCTCTCGCGAATGATGTCGTAGCCGAGGCACGTACCACTGCCCGAATCCGGCGTGAGCAAGCCGCACATCAAGCGGATCGACGTCGTCTTGCCGCTGCCGTTTGGCCCGAGGAATCCAAAGATTTCGCCGCGGGCAACTCGCAGCGATACGTCGCGCACGACGTGCTTGTCGCCGAAATGCTTGTTCAGCTTGTGCACGTCGATCGCGTAGTCGCCGGCTGTCGGGTTCATTGCAGCCTCACCTGAACCGGCTGTCCCGGGTGCAGCTTTGGCGCGTCGGCAACAGAAGGATGTGCCTCGATCATGAACACGAGCTTCGCGCGGGTTTCATTGCTGTAGATGACGGGCGGCGTGTATTCGGCTTCGCTCGAAATGTAGGTGATCTTAGCGGGCACGTCGGCCGCGCCGTCGCCATGAACCACGACGGTGCGGCCCAAGCTGAGCCCACCGAGGATCGACTCCGGCACGAAGAAGCGCACCTTCACGTTCTGCGGCGGTAGCATCTGCACGATGGGGCTGCCCGCCTGCACCCATTCTCCGATGCGATACAGCGTGTCATACACGAGCCCACCGCGTGGCGCGACGACGCGTTTCTGGTCGACCTTCCATTGCGCCTGCTCGACTGCGGCCTGAGCCGCACGCATCTGATCCCGCTGCGCCGCGATTTGCTGCGAACGGCCGGGCAGTTTTGCAACGACGACCTGGTTGGTCAGCTCGCGCACCTGCGCCGCTGTGGAATCCGCTTGAGCCCGCGAATCGTCGAGCTGCCCCTTCGGAATGCCGCCCGCACGGAACTGCGCCTCGTCGCGCGCGAGCTGCAACGCTGCTTTACGTGCGTTCGCGACCGCTTGGGCGAGCTGCGCCTTCGCCACGTTCACTTCGGGTTCACGCTTTCCCGTCAGGACATCGGCGAGCTGCGCACGCGCCGCCGCGAGCTGATGTTGCGCCTGTTGCAGCGCGGCCGTTTCGTCGACTGATTCGAGCTGAAAGACCGGCGCACCGGCCGCGACCACTTGCCCGCGCTGCACTGGTAGCTGAGCGAGCTTCCCCGACTGCGACGACGACAAGTAGACGAACTCGCCTTCGACATAGCCTTGCCAGCGATCGTTGTGCTCGCGCCCGCAACCGGCGA
>JBQCDS010000695.1:0-6654 GCA_051961035.1 Trinickia sp.
ATGGTCGCGATCCCGGACTTGCCGGCGACCAGATTGGCCCAGCCGTCGGCAACATGATTGCCGACAGGCGATACCAGACCCAGGCCTGTAACAACAACACGGCGACGGCTCACGGTAACCCCTTTTCCATAAATGACAAAAGCAAAAGCCACAGCGGCCACAGGAAACCGCCCCTGTGAGCCCTGTGGCTAAGAATTCGGCACCAGCATCGGCATCCGGCGTGAAAACGCGTCAACCGCGGCTAGCGTGCAACGCGACGCAATCAGGCGTTAGGCCTTGACGTTTGCGCGTGCGTAGTCGATCGCTTGCTGGACCGTCGTGATTTTCTCGGCTTCCTCGTCCGGAATTTCCATGCCGAACTCGTCTTCCAGCGCCATCACGAGCTCAACCGTGTCGAGCGAGTCGGCGCCGAGGTCGTTCACGAACGAAGCTTCGTTCTTGATTTCAGCTTCGGCGACGCCCAGTTGTTCGGCGACGATCTTCTTGACGCGCTGTTCGATGTTGTCCATTACCCCTCCGAGGGAAAAAGTTCAAAAATCCAAGTGCGCGCATTTTATCAGGTTTGCCTGTTCAAAAAAGCACGCGCAAGGCAAGGCTTCGCGCCCGTTTCGGAAGCGTTCTGCTGCCGTCGGCGCGGATAGTAAACGAAATTCGTTACGACATGAACATCCCGCCGTTCACATGCAGCGTCGTGCCGGTGATATAGCCGGCCTGGGGCGAAGCAAGGAACGCGACGGCATGCCCGATATCCTCGGGGCTGCCCAGCCGTCCGAGCGGGATTTGCGTCTTGAGCGCGGTTTGCTGCTCTTCGGGCAGCACATTCGTCATATCGGTATCGATGAAGCCGGGCGCCACGCAATTGACCGTGATGTTTCGGCTGCCGATTTCGCGCGCGAGCGCGCGCGTCATCCCGGCCACGCCGGCCTTGGCCGCCGCATAGTTGAGCTGGCCCGGATTGCCCGCGGAGCCGACCACCGACGTAATGTTGATGATTCGGCCGCCGCGTGCCTTCATCATCGGGCGCAGCACGGCCCGCGAGAGGCGGAACACGGCTTTCAGATTCGTGTCGATGACGGCATCCCACTCGTCGTCCTGCATGCGCATCGCGAGTTGGTCGCGCGTGATGCCGGCATTGTTGACGAGCACGTTCAGCGCGCCGAACTCCTTCACGAGTGACTCGACGAGCGCATCGATCGCTTGCGCGTCGTTCACCTCGAGCACGACGCCGCGCCCCGCCAGGCCCTCGACCGCGAGCGCTTCGGTGATGCCGGCGGCGCCGGCTTCGCTCGTCGCGGTGCCGATGACCGTCGCGCCTTGCCTGGCCAGCACGAGCGCGATCGCCCGGCCAATGCCGCGCGACGCGCCCGTCACGAGCGCCACTTGTTTATCGAGAGCTTTTTCCATGATGGTGCGGCTGATTCGTTATCCGTGTATTCGTTGCGACAGGCGGTGAATTCGCCTGTACCTGGTGCCTAGTGTTATGCGCCGAGCAGTTTCAGCGTTTCGTCGAGCGATGCCGGGTCGACGATCGACGCGCCCACCAAATTACCGTCGATCCGCTTGGTCAGGCCCGCGAGCACTTTGCCCGGCCCGCATTCGACCACATGCGTGACACCGCTTCTCGCGATCGCTTGCACGCACTCGACCCAGCGCACGGCGCCGGCCGCCTGGCGCACGAGCGCATCCTTGATCGCGGCCGGCTCGGACACCACCGCCACGTCGACGTTGTTGATGACGGGGATCTCGGGCACTTTGATATCGACGCTCGCGAGATACTCGCGCAGCTGATCCGAGGCCGGCTTGAGCAGCGACGAATGGAACGGTGCCGAAACAGGCAGCGGCAGCGCGCGCTTGGCGCCCTTCGCCTTGGCCAGCTCGCACGCCTTTTCAACGGCAGCCTTGTGCCCCGCGATCACCACTTGCGCCGGGGCGTTGAAGTTGACGGCCTCCACCACGCCGCCGCTCTCGCGCGCCGCCTCGCCGCACACGGCACGGACGGTGTCGTCGTCCAAACCGAGTATGGCCGCCATGCCGCCTACGCCGACCGGCACGGCCGTTTGCATCGCTTGCGCGCGAAAGCGCACGAGCGGTACGGCATCACGAAACGCAAGGGCGCCGCTGGCGACGAGCGCCGTGTATTCGCCCAGGCTATGGCCCGCGACGATCGCCGGGGCGACACCGCCCGCTTCCCGAAAAGCACGGTGGATCGCATAGGCAGCCGTCAGCATGACGGGCTGCGTGTTCGTCGTGAGATTCAGTTCCTCTGCAGGCCCTTCGGCAATCAGCTGGCTCAAGTCCTGCCCAAGCGCGTCGGACGCTTCCTGCAGCGTTTCGCGCACCACCGCGCGATCGGCGAAAGCGTTGAGCATGCCGACCGATTGCGATCCTTGCCCGGGAAAAACGAACGCGAATTTCATATCGTCCCCAAATCTAAAGCTTCATGTGCGCCGCGCGCGTGCTCGCCGGCCGGCATGTGCCCGGCCGAACGGCCGCCGCGCTGGCTGCAAATCAATACCGGATGACGGACGCGCCCCAGGTGAAGCCGCCGCCGACGCCTTCGAGGAGCACGTGATGGCCACGCTTGATACGGCCGTCGCGCACGGCGACGTCGAGCGCGAGCGGAATCGATGCCGCCGACGTATTGCCGTGCTCGCCAACCGTGACGACCATGCGCTCTTGCGGCAAGCCGAGCTTGCGGCAGGTGTGCGACATGATACGGATATTGGCTTGGTGCGGAATCAGCCAATCGACCTGGTCAGGTGGCAGATCGGCCTTTTGGAGGGCCTCGACGGCTACTTTCTCGAGCACATTGACGGCTAGCTTGAACACGGCTTGCCCATCCATATGGAGAAAGGCGCTGCCCGCCACCACACCGGCGTTCACATGGCCCGGCGTGCAAAGGATATTGGCGTAGCTGCCGTCGGCATGCAGCGCGCTCGCCAGCACGCCCGGCTCATCGGATGCTTGCATGATGACCGCGCCGGCGCCGTCGCCGAACAGCACGCATGTCGTGCGATCGTTGAAATCGAGAATGCGCGAGAACGTTTCCGCGCCGACGACGAGCGCCGTGCGGTGCTGACCGCTGCGAATCAGTGCGTCGACCGTCGCAACCGCATAGGCGAACCCCGAGCACACGGCCTGAACGTCGAACGCCGCGCCGTTGTTCTTGATCTGCAACTTGTTTTGCAGCAGACAAGCCGTGCTCGGAAAGACGAAATCGGGTGTGGACGTGGCGACGACGATGAGATCGATCGCCTGCGGATCGATGTCCGCCGACTCGATCGCACGCTGCGCCGCCGCGAGCGCGAGATCGCTCGTCGTCTGGTTCGCTTCCGCGAAATGACGTGCGTGGATACCGGTGCGCGCGACGATCCATTCGTCGCTCGTCTCGATACCCTGCTTGGCGAGGCGATCCGCGAGCTCTTGATTCGTGACGCGGCCGGGCGGCAAATAGCTGCCGGTGCCGAGCACGCGGGAGTAAATATTCGATTGGGCCATTTATGCTTTCGAAGATACCGCGGCGTAGGGCTCGGCCGGACGGCCGGCGAGATTCGCGTGACCGGCGCCGCCCGCGTCGCGCGCTACTTGCGCGAGCGGATCCGCGTTTTCTTCCATCGCTCGCGCCAGGCGTTCGAGGACGCCATTTTTGACGGCATCATACCCGCGTTTGATGGCCCACTCAAACGCATAGGCATCGGCCGATCCGTGGCTCTTGATGACGAGCCCGCGCAAACCGAGCAGCGCGGCGCCGTTGTATTGCCGATGATCGACGCGCTTCTTGAAGCGCATGAGCACCGGCAAGGCCAGAAACGCCATCAATTTCGTGAGCAGCGAACGCCCGAATTCCTCGCGGATGATATCGGAGAGCATCTGCGCCAATCCTTCCGACGTTTTGAGCGCGACATTGCCGACGAAGCCATCGCAGACGATGACGTCGGCCGTGCCCTTGTAAATATCGTTGCCTTCGACGTTGCCGCGAAAGTTCAGCGTGCTGGCACGCAGCAGCTCGCCCGCGCGCTTGATCGTGTCGTTGCCCTTGATGACTTCTTCGCCAATGTTCAGCAGGCCGATGGTCGGACGCTCCTTACCTTCGAGCGCCGACACGAGCGCATGCCCCATCTCCGCGAATTGCAGCAGATGCTGCGGCTCGCAATCGACGTTCGCGCCCAGGTCGAGCATCATCGTGTAGCCGGCGGGGTTCGGCAACGCCGACGCGATCGCCGGGCGCTCGATGCCGGCGAGCGTTTTGAGGACGTAGCGGGAAACGGCCATCAGCGCGCCCGTGTTGCCCGCGGAAATGCACGCTTGCGCCACCTCGTCCTTGACGAGATTGAGCGCGACGCGCATCGACGAATCCTTCTTCTTGCGCAACGCGACTTCGACGGGATCGTCCATGGCGACGACCTCGGACGCGGGCACGACTGTCAGCGCCGGATGATCGAGCGCTTTGCACTTCTTCAGTTGAGCACGAATCGGAGCTTCGAGGCCGACGAGCATCAGCTCGCAATCGGCATGCGACCGAACGAAGCTGACGGCAGCGGGAACGGTCACGGACGGGCCGTGGTCGCCTCCCATGCAATCTATCGTGAGCTTTATAGTCATGGACTGCGACGGATTTCAGGCGCTCGCATGCGATCGCGACAAGCGCTCCGCATGGGGCCGAAGTGGCTCTGCACGATCAGGAGCCAGCCCTGAAGCGCTAACGCTGACCGACGCAAAAAAGCGGCAGATAAGTGCCGCCTTTTTCGCTCGAGCCGGATGAATTTCACGCAAACCGCTCGTCGCGCACAGGCATTGCCGAATTCGGCAAGCGCCGCACGCACGCCGACGCGATTAGTCGTTCTTCGTCTTGACGACTTTCTTGCCGCGGTAGTAGCCGTTGGGGCTGATGTGGTGACGCATATGCACTTCACCCGTGCTCGGCTCGACCGCGAGGGGAGCCGTGGTGAGGAAATCGTGCGAGCGGTGCATGCCGCGCTTCGACGGCGACTTCTTGTTTTGCTGGACTGCCATGGTAACTCCTAAAAATTTTTGGGATTCTAACACAGCCCGATCGGCGCAACGCCATTAGCCTTCCGGCCGGCGCGCCACATCGCGCTACTACTTATGCAAACCGAAGCAACGGTTCAATGCTTCTTGCCGCCCTCGCCGCCCTCGCCGCCGCCATGCTTGAGTGCCTCGAGCGCGGCGAAAGGGTTGGGTTTGTCCGCATCGCGCTCATCGAGCGAGCCCGATGCTCGATCGTCGCTTTCGCTTTCGTCATCGCTCAGCTCGCTCGCGTGCTCGCCGGCGGCACCCGAGACAAGGCTCTCGTGCACCAGCGGGCAAACGTCATGCTTCGGCACGAGCGGCAGCGACAGCAGCAACTCTTCCTCGATCAAATCGACGAGATCGAATTGGCGCGAACCCACGATCACGTCGAGCTCGTCCTCGTCGAGCGGAAAAGCTTCAGCCTCCTCTTCCGTCGCCACGAGCCGGAAGGTGGTCTCGACGTCGAAAGCCTCCTCGTAAGGCGTCAGGCACCGCTGGCATTCGAGCCACGCCATTCCGTGCAGCGCCAGCCGCAGATACGGCTGCGCCGCTTCCGTGCCGTCGTCTTGCAACTCGGGTTGCGTCGATCCCTCGGCCCGCCACGAGAACAGCGTGTCGCGATCTGGCGCATCCGCCGGAACTTCGTTTAACATGCGCGGCAATTGCGAGACGCGCACCGCGCCCGCGGCCTGGCGGCCACTGCGCGCGAATTCGAAGATATCGAAAGCGTGCGGATCGATGAGCCCGCCAGCCGTACCGGATTGTTGGGACATGGTTCGCTCCTCGCTCCCCGGGTTATACCAAGCGGGTTCGCCAAGCACTATCAGGGCCGATCGCGCTTCGCGCGCTGTACGTCCGCGTTTGCTGTACGTCCGCGTTAATAGGTGCGAAGGTCTATACGCCGAAATGCACCTATCACCTATCACGGCCCAGCATGCCCCAGTACGTGTACCTCTGCACCTGCTATCTGCTTGACTTCGCGCCCACGGCGCCCGTTGGACACCGTGAAAAGCCCGGCATTGTATTGGATTTACCTTTTGCAGTCAATCACTTAAATGCTCAGACGGGGCCGGCAACGCACGGCGTTCATCGGCCCCCGCCTGAATCCACATGCACTCAACGACCATGCACGACTCCCGCGTCCGGCCGCCCCGGCTGATTCTCGCTTCAAGTTCGCCCTATCGCCGCGCTCTGCTCGAACGCTTGCGCATCGCGTTCGACGTGCGCGTGCCCGCATTGGACGAAACACCGCAGCCCCTCGAGGCGCCGGCCGCCACCGCACTGCGGCTCGCGCAGGCCAAGGCGCGCGCCGTCGCGGCTCGCGAGGCCGCGGGCGAGCCCGGCACGGCACCGGTGCTCGTCATCGGTTCCGACCAAGTCGCGACCTTCGATGGGCTGCAAATCGGCAAACCCGGCACGCATGAAAAAGCGCTCGAACAGTTGCGGATGATGCGCAATCGCATCGTCGAATTCCATAGCGCACTATGCCTATTCGACAGCGCGCGCGACATCGCCCAAACGGAAGATGTCGTCACGCGCGTGCGCTTTCGCGATCTGCCCGACGCCGAACTCGAAGCCTACCTGCACGCGGAAACGCCTTATGACGTGGCCGGCAGCGCGAAA
>JBQCDS010000696.1:0-3661 GCA_051961035.1 Trinickia sp.
AGGCGCTCTCGAACAGCGGCAAATTGTTGCGCGAATGGACGAGAATCCGGTCGCCCTTGCGCACGCCGCGCGCGTGCAGCGCGGTGCAAACCGCATTGACGCGGCGGTTGATCGCGGCCCAGCTCCAGACGCGGCCGTGCGCGACGAAACCTGGCTCATCGGGGTGGCGTTGCGCAATCTGGGTCAGCAGGTCGCCCAGATTCATGACATTCGTTAGCATGATCTTCTCTATATCCGGATGCCCAAGTACATCCTCGTCAAAATCTCGGTTCGAGGATGCTCACATAGTTGGTGACCGCCGAGCCGCCCATGTTGAACACACCTGCCATCGCCGCGTTGCGGATCTGCATGTCGCCGGCCTCGCCGGCAAGTTGCATCGCCGCCATCACGTGCATCGACACGCCTGTGGCCCCGATGGGGTGTCCCTTGGATTTCAGTCCGCCGGATGCATTCACCGGCAGTCGCCCGTCGCGCGCGCTCACGCCATCGAGAATCACACGCGCGCCCTCGCCCGGCTTCGCCAGTCCCATCGCTTCATATTCGAGTAACTCGGCAACCGTGAAGCAATCGTGCGTCTCCACGAGCGAGAGATCCTCGAGCGAGATCCGCGCTTGGTCGAGCCCTTGCTGCCATGCGCGACGCGCTCCCGCGAACTCGGTGCGATCGCGGCGCGATAGCGGCAGGTAGTCGCTCACCTGTACGCTCGCGCGAAAGCCGATGCCGCGTCGCGTGCCTTGCGCCGCATCCGCCGCGGCGATCACGAGGGCCGCCGCACCGTCCGAGATCAGCGAGCAGTCCGTGCGCTTGAGCGGGCCCGCGACGAACGGATTCTTCTCGGATGGCGTGCGGCAGAAGTCGAAGCCGAGATCGCGCCGCATGTGCGCATAAGGGTTCGCCATGCCGTTGCGATGGTTCTTGGCCGCGATGGCGGCGAGCGCGTCGGATTGATCGCCATAACGCTCGAAATAGGCCTGCGCGATGGTGCCGAAAATGCCCGCGAAGCCACCGGGCACGCCCGCTTCTTCCTTCGCGTACGAGCACTTCTGCAGCACCTCGCCCACCTGCGCCGTGGGCAAACCGTTCATCTTTTCGACGCCGATCACTAGCGCCACTTTCGAGCGTCCCGCCCGTATCGCATCGAGTGCGGAGTAGACGGCCGCCGACCCCGTCGCACACGCATTTTCACAGCGGACCGTGGCGGCGTAGCGCAACTGCGGCAGGGCGTTGAACGCAAGCGTGGACGGAAAATCCTGGTACACGAAGCCGCCATTGAACATGCCGATATGCACGGAGTCCACGAGGGCCGCACCGATCCCCGCATGGTCGAGCGCGCCACGCGCCGACTGCGCGATCATGTCTTCCGGCTCGAGCGAATCGAATTTGCCGAACGGTAAATGGTTCCAGCCAATAATGAGAGGTTCGATACTCACGAATTTTCCTGTTCGATTTGGATGACGGATCACCGCGATGTCATGTGCAAGTCAATCCGAGTCATTGCAATCACACCGTGTGCACGACGGGTTAAATTTCCAGCACACCTGCCGCCATGAAGCCGCCGTCCACCGCGAGCGTCTGCCCGGTGACGTAGGAAGCGTCTTCGGAGGCCAGGAACGCTACCGCGCCCGCGATCTCGTCGGGCGTGCCGTAGCGGCCCATGGGTACCGCGCGTAGATAGTTCTCGCGCGCCACGCTCGAATGGAGCGATGCCACCATCGGCGTTTCGATCGGTCCCGGGGCGATGGCGTTTGCGGTAATGCCGTGATCGGCGAGTTCGATCGCCATCTGGCGAGTGAGCCCAATGACCGCCGACTTCGATGTGCCGTATGCCGTGCGCCCCGCACTCGCGCGAATCCCGCTGACCGAGGCAATGTTGATGACGCGGCCCCACCGGCGTTCGATCATGCGTTGTGCTACGCGTTGCGCGAGCAGCATCGGCCCGGTCACGTTCACTTCCATGACGGTGCGCCAATGATCCAGCGGATAGCTCTCGAAGGGATAGGTCTTTGCAATGCCTGCGTTATTGACGAGCACGTCGCAGCGATCGAAGCGCGCACCGATCCGTTCGACGAGCGCCTCGATGGACGAGGGGCTGCCCACGTCGAGTGCCATCGCTACGGCCTCGTTGCCATACTCGCCGGCTTAGCGCGCGGTTGCCTCGGCGGCCTCCACATTGACGTCGGCGACGACCAGGGTGAAGCCGTCTTCGGCGAGGCGCCGGGTGATGGCGGCGCCGATGCCCATCGCGCCGCCGGTGACGAGCGCGACGCGTCCGCGCGCACTCGCGGCGCGTCGTGTAGCAGCGGGGGAAGCAGTGATGTCTAGCATGAGCGACTCCGGATTGCCGATCAGAGGGCCGCGGTAGCGGGAAGGAAGCCGGTGGAAATCCACGGCACGAACGTCACCACGACGAGCGCCACGAGGAGCGCGAGCAGATAGCGCCACACGCGGCGGCCTACGCCGTCGGGCGAGACCTTGCCGATGGCGCAGGCCGCGTAGAAGCCCACACCGAACGGCGGCGCGAACAGGCCCATGCCAATCGAGAGAATCACGACCATGGCGTAATGCACCTCGTTGACATGCAGTGCATGGGCGGCGGGAAACAATAGCGGGCCGAACAGCACGATGGCGGGAATCCCCTCGAGCACGCTGCCGAGAATGGCAAAGCACAGGATCGTCACGAGCAGGAAGCCGGTTTTGCCCGCCGGCACGCTCTGGATCATGTCGACAAGCTGGGCCGAAAAGCCCGAGCGCGTGAGTGCCCATGCCATCGACGTCGCGAGTCCGATGATGAACAGGATTGCACCGGATAGCGCGGCCGCGTCCACGAGAATGCGATACAAACGGCGCAGCGGCACTGGCTTGCCCGCGGCACGTGCGACGAGTGCGAACAGCAGCGTGTAGGCCACGCCGAGTGTGGAGACCTCGGTTGCGGTCGCGACGCCTTCGATCACCGCTACGCGGATCAGCACGGGCAGTATTAACGCGGGCAACGCGGCGACAAACGTGCGCGCGACGTGTGCAAGCGGCGCGCGCTCCGCGTTCGCGGCGCATTCGCGTCGTGCGCGCAGCCAGCACACCGTCCCAATCAGGACAGTAGCGACCACCGCCGGCATGAGGCCGCCCATGAAGAGCGCGCTGATCGACACGCCGCAAACCGCGCCAATGGTGATCAGCACCAGGCTCGGCGGAATGGTCTCGGTCATTGCGCCGGATGCCGCGAGCAGTGCGGCGAGCTCCTCAGGATCCGATCCACGCTTGCGCATTTCAGGAAAGAGCGCGGGGGCGACGGCGGCCATGTCGGCGGCTTTAGAGCCCGAAATACCCGAGACGAGAAAGATCGCACCGAGCAGCACGAATTGCAGACCGCCGCGCACATGGCCGAGCAATGCGCACATGAAATCCACGAGCGAGCCGGCGAGCCCGCTCAGTTCGAGCAGCGAGCCGAGTAGCACGAACACCGGCACGGCGAGCAGCACGAGATTGGCCATGCCTTCGTCCATGCGGCTTACGACGATGCCCAGCGGTGCGTGCGTCACGAGCGCGAGATAGCTCGTCGTGGCGATGCCGAACGCGAATGCGATCGGTGTGCCAACCACGATCGCGCCCGCAACGAGCACAACGAAGAAGACGAGCAGATTCAGGTTGCCCATCGCGAGCAGCG
>JBQCDS010000697.1:0-2826 GCA_051961035.1 Trinickia sp.
GGACGATGAGCAACGTCTTGGCGGTGATCAGACCGCATACCGATTAAGCAATGGTTGGAGAACTCGCTTTGAGCGATGAGGGCGAACAAGAAGGTGTTATGTCGACGTTTCGAGAAGACAATCTTTCCAAATCGGACGTAAGCGACGAGCGAACGTAGCAGGACCCATCCGAGCCCGCGCGCACAGGGCCGCTATCCGAAGCCAAGCTGCTCGGGCGACGAACACCTCCAGCCGCGGCCATACCGCGGGCCGGCGTCGAATCAATCGGCCACTATCAATCGCTCGCCGGCCTGCTGTGCGGATACGCGTTGCTCATCGCCGGCAACGGGCTGTTCCAAACGCTTATTCCGTTGCGGATGCTGCATGCCGGCACCTCCACGTTCGTCGTCGGGCTCGTGCAATCGTGCTATTACGGCGGATTCGTGGCCGGCGCCGTGTGTCATCGGCGCCTGATAGACAGACTCGGCCAGCACCGGACGTTCGTCGCCTTCTCGGCAGCGGTGTCCATCCTTGCTTTGGCGTTCAACGTCGTCGCATCGCCCTGGGCATGGATGTCGATCCGGTTCCTGACCGGCTTTGCCTTCATGGGCCTCTATACGTCGATCGAAAGCTGGCTCAGCGGCACGTCTCGCAACGAAAATAGAGGCCAAGTGTTCGGCTTATACGCGGGAATCAACTATCTGGCGGTCGGCAGCGGGCAGTTTTTGCTGCGGCTCGGCGGCGGTTCGGACGGACACCTGTTTTCGCTCGTGGCAGTTTTATTTTCCGCCGCGGTCATGCCTGTCTCGCTGTTCGAGGGGTGGCCCGTCCGCGTGGCGGATGAAACGCTCGATCGCCTGCCAGCCCATAGCTGGGTCGACAGCCTCCGGTCGATGGCGCGCGCGTCGCCCCTCGCGATCCCGGGCTGCATTCTGGCCGGGTTTCTGTACAGCACCTTTTATTCGATGACACCCGTGTTCCTCGAACGCTCAGGGTTTTCGACTGCCGATCTGTCGACGTTCATGGGCGTGGCGCTGATCGGCGCCCTCCTTCCCCAATGGCCGATGGGGCGGTTGTCCGATCGCATCGATCGGCGCCGTCTCGTCCTTGCCACCGCATTGATCTCGATGAGCGTAAGCGTCGCGCTGGCGGTATTTCATGCTCCCGCGATCGTCTGGGTCGGCATGCTCGCCTTTGTCGCGGTCACGTTCACCCAATACAGCCTGATCGTTTCTCACGTCAACGATCGAACCGAATCGCATTTGCGCGTGGCCGTCTCGGCAACGCTTATTCTGCTATTCTCGATCGGCGGCCTCATCGGCCCGGCCATCGCTTCGCTGCTGATGACAATCCTCGGCCCCAGCGGGCTTTTCGTCTTCAACGGATTGTCGAGCTTCGCGATGGCAGTGACCGCGCATCGAGCCCTGCGGACGATGCCCTAGCGCATCAATCACAAAACGAAGACCGACAACTCCCGCGATAACGCGCCCGCCTGCTCTTTCAAAGCCCCGGACGCGGCCGCGGCCTCTTTGATCGTTCTCAGCATTTTTATCAGCCCGACTTGCGCATCCCCGTCCCACAAAAGAGATCGACACGACTCGCCGATATCGATCTCCCGGTCTCCCCGCTCATGCGGCTACAGCTCGGCCCCGCACCGAACAGCGCGCGAGGCGAAACTCAAACGGCGTCCTCGCTCAGCACCATCAACTGCGTATTGCCGCCGGCCGCGCTCGCATTCACGGTCGTCACGCGTTCGCGCACGAGCTGGACCCAGTCGTACTGCCCTTCACTGTCCTCTTGCACGCAGTCGATCGCGAGTTGAGCGGCCGCCGAACGAGTTTCGGCGATGCCTTTCTGCTCCCGCGCCAGCAGGACCAGATCGGGGCGGACACCGGCGAAATCCGCACCCATGACGCGCGCGGCATCGGTCGAATCGACGACAAGGCAGGCATCACCCATCGTACGGGCAACGGCGTCGGCCACCGGGGATCGCAGCAACACGATCCGATTGCCGAATGCGCAGGCAGTCATCGCTTGCGCGACAACGGCGAACGCCGACGCACCCGCGCACAGCACTTGCCCACGCGGCAAAATCTCGACCGTGTTTTCCTCTCCGGTCAGCGCCGGCAGCGTAATCGGCGCTATCCCTTCAATTTGCCCCACGAGCCGCTGCTTCAGACGTGCAATCGCAGCCTGTTCGTCTTTAGCGGACAGCCACTCGGGCGCGCGCGCGAAGAGCGCTTCGACATGGGAGCGGCTGGCTGTGCGTGCGCGGTCCATTGCCTTACGGCGGTCCATGAACTTCCCGTCCGCAGTCTCCACGGGAAATTCGTAAAACTTCTCGCTCACTGCGTTGGGCGCCGAAGCGAACGGCCCCGCCGGCGCATTGAACGACGGCGCGGCATCGCGCGTCAGCGCGAACAACGTGAAGGGGCCGCCCCACATCGGACCCGTACCGGAGGCACCCACACCGCCGAACGGCTGCATGCCGACGAATGCACCCTGCATTGCTCGATTGACGCAGATGCTGTTCGCCGTCGACGCCGAAAGCAGGGTTCCCGCAGCCTCGTTGATACGCGTATGCAGCCCTTGAACGGCACAGCCCATCGTGCGGAGCTGCCCGAGCAGCGAGGCCATTTCACCGGTCTTGAATCGCACCACGTGGAGGATCGGACCGGCCACGGTGGGATCCAGCGACGCAAGCGCTTGCGCGTCGCCCAAGTCCACGATCGTCGGCGCGATGAAATTGCCCTTCGCACACCCAGCGGAAAGCGAGCCGCGCGTCACCGAATATCCCTTTCGCCGCAGTTGCTCGATGTACGTCTCGGCGCGATCGCGAACGCGGCG
>JBQCDS010000698.1:0-5096 GCA_051961035.1 Trinickia sp.
CATGCATTCGAAAATCTACAATCAGTCGTCAGATCGATGAAACAACGAATCGTCGAGTCATGGCGACAAGATTTAACGCACAAACGATATATGACCGCTAATGCGATTCGACGAGAAGTGTCTCCAAATATAAGTCGCGCACTACCGGCTGCGTCGGCGCACTGAACCCCCTCGGTTATGAGGTTTTTTCAAATCGATCATTTAACGATAATGCATGAAATTTGATCGAATGATAGATGACCCGGAACTTCAACTCAAGAATGCACCGGGCGTTTTCAACGATTTACGGGAGCCACCGTCGGCTCATTCGTTGACGATCCCATCATTTGACACATGTGGAAAAAGGCGCGTTAGAGCAACGTCCTGCGCATTCAAAAGTTCTCGCGCGCAATCGCGTGTTCCAAGGCCAACTCCAATGCACGTATCGAGCCATGCGGCCAGGTTTGTGCTTCGTCCAGCTCGCGCTCGATACGCATCGCCGTTTCGGCTAGCTCCCGCAGTTGGAACCACGCCGCGGTTCCGGCAATGGTGTGGGCAACATTGCGCGCCTGCTCGCGGTCCTCGCTCTGCGGGCAGGCGCGCAACCGCTCCCAATCCGCGCGAAGCGTATGGCGCAGTTGCTGCAGTAGGGAGGTGCGCGCATCGGCATAGTCAAAGCCGGGAGTCGGCGCGGCAAGCATTCCGTAACTGTCGAACAAGGCTCGCAATTGCTCGGGCGACAGCGGTTTCACGAACACTTCGTCGGCCCCTGCGTCGATGCAAGCCTCGCGCTGTTTATGGCTTGCATCGGCTGTCAACGCGATCAGAATCGTATGCCTGTTCGTACCGTGCTCGCGTCGGCGAATGTTCGCGATCAGCGACACGCCATCGAGGATCGGCATCACGCAATCCGTGATCACCATCGCATACTCGCGCTGCGCATAAGCATTGAGCGCTCGAGCGCCGTCCTCGGCCAGGTCGCAATTGACCACGTTCAGTCGCACGAGTTGCCGCCGTAATACTTCGAGGTTGATGACTTGATCGTCGACGATCAAGATGCGCGGGGCCGCTCGCATGGACGACGCCTGTGGAAGCGCCTCGGGGCAAACGCCGCGCTGCGGCCCGGCCGGCCGGGCACCCCGGTCGACGAGTAGCTTCAATGTCAGCGTGATCGTAGTGCCTCGACCCAGTTCGCTCGCGAGCACGATCGAACCGCCCATCTGCTCGATCAGCCGTTTGCAGATGGCGAGCCCAAGCCCCGTGCCCGCACCGCGGGCCGCGAGCGCCCCACTGGCTTGCGAAAACGGAGAGAACAAGCGAGCCTGATCCTCGCGCGAAATTCCGATGCCTGTATCGGCGATGCGCAACGACAACGTCTGCTGCCCGGCCGTTTCGCTCGTCACCTCGACAGAGACCCACACGGCGCCCCGCTCCGTGAATTTCACGGCGTTGCCGAGCAAGTTGAGCAGCACTTGACCGAGCCGCTGGACATCGCCGATATGATGCAGTGCGACCGCAGGCGAAACGTCCACGTGCAAATGCAGCCCCTTTCGCTCGATCTCCGGCGCAACCAGGCCAGCGGACCGATGCACGATGTCCGCGATACTCATCGGTGCCGATTCGAGCGAAAGTCCGCCGTTTTCGCTCTTGGCGAAATCGAGAATGTCGTTGAGGATCCGAAGCGAAAGCGCCGCGGCGTTACCGGCCAGTTCGACGAGATAACGATCGTCGGCCGTCAGTCCGTCGTGATCGAGCAACTGCAAAATACCCACGATACCGCTCATCGGCGTACGAATCTCGTGGCTGACCGTCGCGATGAACGCATCGCGCGCCCGCGTCGCGTCCTCGGCCTCATGCTTCGCGGCGATGAGTGCGGCATGAGACGCCTTCACTTCATTGGTCTCGAACAGCAGCTCCTGCTCGGTCTGGCGACGGTGCCGCACTTCCTTGCGCAGGCGCACCATGTTGAACCACAGCACGGCAAGAAACACGAACGTCAACGAACCGACGGGCGCTAGTACGAGCCACAACGTGCGCGTCGCGACGCCGAATGTGAAGCGTGTAGAGAGCCAGCTGTTTTGGATTTGCTCGCGCTGCGCCTCGGGAATGGACGACAACACGCGATCCACGAGCGGCAGCAGCGGCGCGAAACGCGGCGCGATGCCGAACGACAATTCTTGAATGCGATTGGCCGGTGCCGCGACGCGCAGCGTGCCCGCGTAGCGCTCCCGAACGATTCTATCGACGACGCCGAGATTGCCGATATAAGCGAAGACATGTCCCTTCGCCACGGCCCTGAGCCCGTCCTCGGCAGAGGCAGCCGTGACGACGTGAAGCTTGGGCGGCCCTCCGAACCGAAAACGCGCGGTGTGCGCATCGCCCACCATCGCCACTTCGGCGCCTTCGAGGTCATCGAGACCGCCGATGAACGGCGCCGTCTCGCGCGTCACGATCACGAGCGGATATCGCACATAGGGGACCGACAGACCAAACGCAGGCTTGAGGGCGTCGAATGCGGAAGCGGCGACGACGAGATCGATTTTGCCCGCGTTGGCCAGACGAATCGTCTCGCCCCACGAACGAGTCGGCACGAAGCGGAACCGCACATGCAGGGCGTCACGCAGAAAATCCAGATAATCGGCGGATATGCCGTCTATGCGCCCCTGCGAATCGACGAACGCCATCGGTGCCCATTGCGGGGCGATGCCGACCCGCAACGGAGGAAGCTTCTCGAGATACGCTTTTTCCTCCGGCGATAAGGGAATGCGCGGGCTCCAGGCCACGCTGTGCGACATGGGGCTCGGATCCTGCCGCTGGCAAGCGCAGAGCGAAAAAGCGATAGAGATGCATATTGCGACAAGGCGTTCGATGCGCAAGACGACTGGTCGCGAGGCGGGCTTCACGACGAGCAGGTGCCGCGCGGCTGCGTCTGCCAGTATTCGAGCAATTCGAGACTGGTTGAAAGCCCGAGCTTTTGCTGGGCTCGGACCTTGTGCGCGCTAATGGTTTTGACGCTGCGATTGAGCCGCTCGGCGATCTGCGCCGCCGTCAGCTTTTCATGCGCGAATAGGCGAACGACGTCCAGTTCGGCTGCCGTGAGCGTGGCCTCCCTGCCGATACGTGGGCCGACCAAACTTGCGCGCGCGAGTAGCGCTTCCACGCCGGGACTGACGTAGGTTCGCCCCTGCGCCGCCGCGATCAGCGCGCTGTGCAGTTCGTTGATTCCACCGGCTTTCTCGACGATGGCACTCACGCCTTTCGCAATTAGCCTGTTTAGAATCGCGGCGTTGCGCATCGCGGTGACGATGATGATCGACATTTCCGGACGCATGCGTTGCAACCGCTCGATCAACGGAATACCGTCGCGCGTGCGCTTGCCGGGCATCGATAAATCCGTCACGATCGCATCGCATTGCCGCGACCTCACCGCTTCGATTAACTCGTCCGAACTCGCGGCTTCCGCGACGACATGCGCAAGGTGACCCGCCTCGATCGCCAAACGAATGCCGTGGCGAACGATCCCGTGGTCTTCCGCCAATATGATCTGCAATGGTGTATTCACGACGCTCCCATGCCTGTACCGCTCGATGAGGCAGCGACCAGGCGGCCGCTTCGGCCGATCGTCGCGTGGAGAAGGGCGCCGTTCGGCGCCTCGTACCCCACTGCGCGGGGGCGTTGCCGCGCGGCAACCCAGCGAGACCGTTCCCTCGGGGCTCATCGAAAAATGGTAGTCAGTACAGACGAGGATGGAATTCTAGGATGACCGTGCAGGGCGAAACGTAAGAAAATTCTTGAATAGTGGAACTGTCTCGTTCATTCGTCGCCCGCTGGGCGTCGTTTTATTCTAATTCGACCGTCGATTCGCGCCATTCAAGATGAACTGCGTTTATCCGTCGCATCGTTATCACGCTTAGGCGTGCTCGGCGGCGTGAGCGGTGTCAGCGGTGTCAGCGGTGCAATGAGCGACGCAATCACCGCGTCGAACTCGAGCGCCCATTCGCCGTGGTCTGTCACGAGCCGGCAATGTCCGGGCAACAGTGCGTCGTCGATCCGAAGCGGCCACTCGAAGGGAAGATCGGCGGCGCGGTAGCGCGACGCGTCGGCCGTGCACAGACATAGGCGCGCTGCCGCGATCGGCCCCGCCGCCTTGGCCAACTGCTTGCAAAGCACGCGCAGCCGCTCATCGGCCGGCAATTGCGCGCCGATGCTGGCGAGCGCGGCGGCGAGCACGCGATCGAGCGTGGCTTCCAAATCGGAAGTGAGCGATATCCGCGCAAGCCGGTAGGCCTCTTCGAGCGCCATCGCTCGCGCGACGAATGCTCGGTCGGCGTCTCGTTCCCGCGCGCGTAGCCTCGCCGCCGAGCGCACCGCCTTCATCTTCGCCGCCTTGCGCGCATCCTTCACGATCGAGGACGCCGCACGACGGGCGCGGTCGATCCCCTTCGCAACGTCGCGCCATTGCGCGAGCTCGCCCCGCCGGTAGACGAGATCGCCGGGCGCGGCGTCCCGCTCCGTTTCCATCGAAATGCGGCGTGCCGTAAAGCTCACTGCGCACCTTGCGAGGCCAATTGGGTAGCGGCATGACGCGTCACGCTGCCGCACAGCGAAAGGCACCGGCCTATGTCGATCCATTCGAGCGCGACTGGCTGATCTTTCATGCGTTGCATCTTTTTGTTCTCGTGACTCATAGGGTGGAAACGATCGGGCGCAACGAGCATGGCAAGGCGCGTGTCGACGTCCGGCCAATCGCACTGCGCCATCGCGCGCAACACATCGACTCCGCACGCGTACGACGCGGATAGATCGCGGCACGCGACGCCGCCGTTGGCGCGCAAGCAATTGATGGCGCGAAATTTCAACGCGAGCGCCAGCCACGGATCGCTCGGCGAGCGGCACGCGAGGCCAACCGATACGCCACCGCGCAGCAGCGCGACGTACCCGAGCACCGATGCGATACCGCGAAGCGCGTTCGGCGGTGCCCGCACGACGTGCATCCAGCGCGGGTCGGCGGGCGCACGCCATTGCCTCGGTAAGCCGAAGCATTCGAACCATCCGTTGAAGATCAAGCGCTCAGCGCGGCGATCGAATTCGCGTGGCGGCGCGCCGTACAGGCGGCG
>JBQCDS010000699.1:0-2761 GCA_051961035.1 Trinickia sp.
CGGCACGGCCTTTCTTCCGTGACCGCTTGTTTATTTCAAGGAAATCAAATGTCTGTCGCTGATATCAAGAAGTCGGAAATCGTCGCGCAATACGCACGCGGCACGAACGACACGGGCTCGCCCGAAGTGCAAGTTGCATTGCTCACGTCGCGCATCAACGAACTGACGATGCACTTCAAGTCGCACACGAAGGATCACCACAGCCGCCGCGGTTTGCTGCGCATGGTGAGCCGTCGCCGCAAGCTGCTCGACTACCTCAAGGGCAAGGATGCGGATCGTTACCGTTCGCTGATCGAAAAGCTGGGCCTGCGTAAGTAATCGTAATCGGCGCCCACCGTTTGATGCGAGATGCCTGTGTCAGTGCGCTGATACAGGCATTTGTTTTTTCGCGGTGACGCTCGGCGCTTCCGCGCTTAGCGGCATCTCAGCACAGGGTGGTGTCGGCAGTTTTCGTGCAATAAACGGCACGCGCGATGCACGTGCCTGACGTAGCGTGATCGACGTAGCGTGACAGACCAAACCCAGGCGTGCATCGTTCGCGCGCGACGGGTTGCTTTTTAACAGTCGGCAAAGCCGGGCAGAGCTTTGTGTCATTCCAGCGCGGCGAAATGGCCGCTCGATCGCTGAGCGCGGCGCTGGAATGGCATAACACTCCTCTTCCCGCAGGTGCGCCGGCTGTCGGCGCCGCCAAGCGATGCCGCGCGCATCGGGGCGGCGGTCCCATACAGATGAGAAGAAGGAGTGACCATGTCGATGTTCAATAAAGTCGTTAAAGAATTCAAATGGGGGCAGCATAACGTTCGCCTCGAAACGGGCGAGGTCGCGCGCCAAGCGTCGGGCGCAGTCATCGTCGACGTGGAAGATACCGTTGTGCTCGCGACCGTCGTCGGCGCGAAGACGGCCAAGCCGGGTCAAGACTTTTTCCCGCTGACCGTCGACTACATCGAGAAAACGTACTCCGCCGGCAAGATCCCGGGCGGCTTCTTCCGCCGCGAGGGCCGTCCCTCGGAGCACGAAACGCTGACCTCGCGCCTGATCGACCGGCCGCTGCGTCCGCTGTTCCCGGAAGGCTTCTACAACGAAGTACAAGTCGTCATTCACGTCTTGTCGATCAATCCGGAAGTTCCGGCCGACATCCCGGCGCTGATCGGTGCCTCGGCCGCGCTCGCCATTTCCGGCCTGCCGTTCAACGGCCCCGTCGGCGCGGCCCGCGTCGGCTACCTCAATAACGAATACGTGCTGAACCCGACGCGCAGCCAGCAGAAGGAATCGAGCCTGGATCTCGTCGTCGCCGGCACCGAGCGCGCCGTGCTGATGGTCGAATCGGAAGCCGACCAACTGCCGGAAGAAGTGATGCTGGGCGCCGTGGTGTTTGGCCATGAACAGATGCAAACGGCGATCGACGCGATTCACGAACTCGTGCGCGAAGGCGGCAAGCCCGAGTGGGACTGGCAGCCGGCGCCGAAGGACGAAGCGCTGATCGCGCGCGTGACCGAAATCGCGCACGGCGAGCTCGTTGCCGCCTACCAGCTGCGCAACAAGCAGCAGCGTTCGACGAAGTTGAAGGAAGTCTACGCCGCGACGGCCGCGAAGCTCGAGGAGCAGGCCGTCGCAGCGGGTCAGGCGCCGGCCGACAAAACGGCAGTCGGCAATATCTTGTTCGATATCGAAGCGAAGATCGTTCGCAGCCAGATCCTGAACGGCGAGCCTCGCATCGACGGCCGCGACACGCGCACGGTACGCCCCATCGAAATTCGCACCGGCGTGCTGCCGCGTACGCACGGCTCGGCGCTGTTCACGCGCGGCGAAACGCAGGCGCTCGTCGTGGCGACGCTCGGCACGAAGGGCGACGAACAAATCATCGACGCGCTCGAAGGCGAGTACCGCGAGCGCTTCATGCTCCACTACAACATGCCGCCGTTCGCGACGGGCGAAACGGGCCGCGTCGGTACGCCGAAGCGCCGCGAAATCGGCCACGGTCGTCTTGCCAAGCGTGCGCTCGTCGCCTGCTTGCCGAGCGTCGAAGAGTTCGGCTACTCGATTCGCGTCGTTTCGGAAATCACGGAATCGAACGGTTCGTCGTCGATGGCTTCGGTCTGCGGCGGCTGCCTTGCGCTGATGGACGCCGGCGTGCCGATGAAGGCGCACGTCGCGGGTATCGCGATGGGCCTGATCCTCGAAGGCAACAAGTTCGCCGTTCTGACCGACATCCTCGGCGACGAAGATCACCTCGGCGACATGGACTTCAAGGTAGCCGGCACGGCGGACGGCGTGACGGCGTTGCAGATGGACATCAAGATCCAAGGGATCACGAAGGAAATCATGCAGGTCGCGCTCGCGCAAGCGAAGGAAGGCCGCATGCACATCCTCGGCAAGATGACGCAAGCCGTGGCTGGTGCGAACACCGAGCTGTCCGAGTTCGCGCCGCGCATGATCACCGTGAAGATCAATCCGGAAAAGATCCGCGACGTGATCGGCAAGGGCGGTTCGGTGATCCGCGCGCTGACTGAAGAACCTGGCACTACGATCGACATGTCCGACGACGGTGTCGTGACGATCGCGAGCACGAGCAGCGAAGGGATGGCCGAAGCCAAGCGCCGCATCGAGGCGATTACGGCTGAAGTGGAAGTCGGGCAAGTGTACGAAGGCACCGTGCTCAAGCTCCTCGAGTTCGGCGCGATCGTGAACATCTTGCCGGGCAAGGATGGCCTGCTGCACATCTCGGAAATCGCGAACGAGCGCATCAAGGACATCAAGGACT
>JBQCDS010000700.1:0-2980 GCA_051961035.1 Trinickia sp.
TGCGCACGCTGGCGCGCGAAGGGATGACGATGTTGGTCGTGACGCACGAAATGGGTTTCGCCCGCGAGGTGGCCGACCGAGTGTGCTTCCTGCACGCGGGCCTGATCATCGAGGAAGGTAGCGCCAAGGAGGTATTGGGCTCGCCGCGCGAAGCACGCACCCGAGAGTTTCTACGCCACGTGCTGACGCACCACGCCGAAGATCCGCACGCGCACAACGGCGGAGCCGGCGCTGCGGCGTGAGCGGGTGATCGTCAAATCGAACGATGGAAGAGTGAAATGCTTAGAGTCGAAGAAGTGTACGACACCCCGGAATTCTCCGGCGAGGTCGACGTAATCGTGATCGGTGCCGGCATCGTCGGCACATCCACCGCCTATGAACTGGCACGACGCGGGGTTTCCGTCGCGCTGATCGACAAAGGCGTGGTGGGCGGCGAACAATCGGGGCGCAACTGGGGCTGGGTTCGCCAGCAGAATCGCGACCTCTTCGAACTGCCGCTTGCCATGCGCAGCCTTCGTCGTTGGAGTGAACTGCGCGATGAAATCCAGATTGACCTAGGCTTTCGTCGCGAAGGGATTCTTTATGCCAGCAGCGACGAAAAAAGCATCGCTCAGTGGGAAGCGTGGGGCAAGCGAGCGAGTGAAATGGGATTCATCAGCCACATGCTCAGTTCAGCCGAGATCAACCAACGTGTGCCACCGGGCGGTCCGCGCTACACCGGCGGCGTCTGGTCGCCCAGCGATGGACGAGCGGAACCGTCGCGCGCGGCGCCCGCGCTGGCCGAGGCGGCGAAGCGCCTTGGTGCGCTGCTTTACCAGAACTGCGCGGCACGTGGCTTGGACTTCAGTGCGGGGCGCGTGAGCGGCGTGTGGACCGAGCGCGGTTTGATCAAGGCCAACACCGTGGTATGCGCAGGCGGGGCATGGAGTTCTCGGTTTTGCCAGCGCCACGGCATTGACCTGCCGGCAGTCAACGTGATCGGCACGGCTATGCGCACGTCGGTTGCGGCCAACGTGATCAATGGCTGCTTCAGCGGACCCGGTTTCGCGCTCCGCCGTCGTTTGGACGGCGGATACACGGTGGCCGTCCCGGGCTTCGGGCGTATCGATTTGGCGCCGCTTGGTTTGAAACACGCGCTGAAGTACTACCGTAATTACCGGAACGACATCGGCAAAAAGCTCAAGTACCGCCTTGCCCAGCCCTGGTTTCAAGGTCCCGAGGCCTCTGCAGCCTGGCAATTCGATGAAATTTCACCGTTTGAACGCTGCCGGGTGCTGGACCCGAAGCCCGATCTCGAGTTCGTGAAACTGGCCCTGGATAACGTCAAACGCGCGATCCCGCAATTGTCCGACCTGCGGGTTGTCCATGCTTGGGCCGGTGCGATCGATACGACGCCCGACCTCATTCCCATCATCTCCGACGTCGCGACACATCCGCGGTTGTACCTGGCCACGGGGTTCAGCGGTCACGGCTTCGCGATGGGGCCGGCGGCAGGCGAACTCGTCGCCGATATCGTCACGGACGTGAAACCCATGATGGACGTCTCCCCCTACCGATTGAGCCGCTTCACCGACGGCAGCATCATCAAGACGCCGGAAATGATGTGACAGCCCACGTGGCGCGCGCCGCTTCGCCGCCGCTCGCCACGTTTTAGGGAGCCATGTTCAAACAGCCGGCGAGCGACGGTGATGGCAGAGCACGCGAAAGAAATGCTCAGGGTCGTGTGCTTGGAGCATCGCAAAATCACGAGGAAAATGCAGATCCACCAGGCGCGATAGCCAGAACCTCAGGGCGGCCGCTCTGAGCGCGGCGGGCAAGGCGCGTCGCTCCGGCGACGTCAACGGACGCACTCGCTCGTAGGCTTTGACGAATGCGGTGGCCGCGGCGGGCAGCAGCGCCCCTGATTGGCGGTCGATGCACCAGTCGTTCAGGCACACTGCAACGTCGAATATCAGTACGTCGGTACCTGCAAAGTAGAAATCGAAGAACCCCGTGAGCGTTTCGACGCCAGGTGAGTCGCTCGGACAACTCGCACGGGAGAACAAGACATTGTCGCGAAACAGGTCGCCATGTACGGGGCCTCGCGGTAATGCGCCGCATTTACGATCATCGACCAACGTCTGCTGGAATCGTAGCTCGTCAACGAGAATTTCCCGTCTTTCTCGATCGAGTAACGGCGCGACCTGATCGGCAGCCTGAACCCACCAGTCGTAACCGCGCGTGTTGCCGTGCTCGAGCAGCAAGCCGCTACCGGCCTCGTGCATGCGAGCCAACATATCGCCAACTTGCTCGCAATGGCTCAGCGACGGTTCCTGGCAATGCCGCCCGTCCAATTTCGTCACGACGCAGGCGGGCTTGCCCTTCAGTTGGAACACGATTTGGCCGCTGCCGTTCGCCTTGGGTTCCGGCACGGGAATTCCCTGCCCCGCCAAATGCCGCATGAGCTCCAAGCTGAACGACAATTGCGCTTCGCTCAGCCGCTCGAAGAGGGTCAGCACGAATTCGCCGGCATCCGTCGCGAGGAAGTAGTTGGTGTTTTCGATGCCGCCTGGAATGCCGCGCAGCGACGTAAGCATTCCCAGCGAAAGCGGCGCGATGAATGCTGCCGCTTCGTGCTCGGAGACAGGGGTAAATACAGCCATGGCGAATTCTCCTGGCGGCTTTAGTCGTTGCAATGCCGAGCGAGGTACGCCATCACGTGCTCGACCGATGGCGCGACCACCTCACAGCGCCGCGGGCGTTGCTCTAAGTCGGCGACGGCGGTCGGTCGTGGCGAGCTTTGGCCCGTTGCTTCGCGAACGACGTCATCGAACTTAAGCGGCAGCGCGGTCTCGAGCACGATGGTGCGTATGCCCGGACTAAGATGTTCGCGCGCGACCTTGACGCCATCGGCGGTATGAGGATCGATCAATGTGCGGTGTCGTTCCCAAGCGTCGGAAATCGTACGCAGCCGATTCGCATGCGTACTCTTGCCCGATAC
>JBQCDS010000701.1:0-3876 GCA_051961035.1 Trinickia sp.
AATATTAATTGGCGAAATCGTAATCGGGTTGCCCACGCGTGTGGGACTGTTGCGCGTGCATTTTCTTACGGCCGAGGGCGGTGTGGGGGCCGTCACGCCGGCCGCACTGCCGCCGCACGACACGGCATTCGCACTGACGGTTCACAAATCGCAGGGTTCGGAGTTCGATCACGCGGCGCTCGTCTTGCCGGCCGGGAAGAGCCGCGTGCTCGCGCGCGAGCTCCTTTATACGGCCATTACGCGCGCGCGCAAGACCGTGCGCATCGTCGGCACGCGCGAGGTATTGGCGCAGGCGATAGCGATGCCGACGCGGCGCGATTCTGGCTTGTTCGCCCGCATGCGGGAGGCGCCATGACGCTGCGCTATCACGTGTTGCCCCACGAAGTGGAATTGACGGCCGTGCGCGCGCAAGGGGCGGGTGGGCAGAACATCAACAAGGTGTCGAGCGCGATTCATCTGCGCTTCGACATTCGCGCATCGTCGTTGCCCGAGGCGTTAAAGCTGCGGCTGCTTGCGCTCGACGATCGACGCATCACGCGCGATGGCGTTGTCGTCATCAAGGCGCAGGAATATCGGACCCAAGAGATGAACCGCACGGCGGCCCTCGCGCGGCTCGACGAATTGATCGCGAGCGTCAGTGTCACGCGCCGCGCGCGCATTCCGACGCGCCCGACCCGCGCCTCGACCGCACGCCGCCTCGAAAGCAAGACGCGCCGCGCGAGCGTGAAGGCGGGGCGAGGGCGCGTCGTCGACTGAGCGCGGCGCGCGAAGCGGCGGCCTCGAGTTCGAGCCACCTGCGATCATTGCCCGCCGCTGCGCGGCACCGGCGTGGTGGCGACGAAGTCGATGCAAAACACGTCCAACTCGCCGTTTCGCTCGATCGTGACGGCGGCCGTGTAGCAATCCTTGCCTTCCGTCAGCGAGTAGTGCGGCCCCATGAACGCGACGCGTCCCGGCGCGGCCAGCGCGCGTTTGAAGTAGGCGCGCCGGGACCAGTTGCTCTCCGTGTCGGGAAAGAGCGGGGCGAGCCGCGCCGATCGCGCTTGCGGCGCCGAAGCGATCGACGGCTCGTGCTGATCGCCATGCCGATCGATGACGAACACACGTCGCGCCCACGGATTGCGGAACGCACGCTTGGCGGCAAGCGCGAGATCCTCGCTCGCTTGATAGAGACGGGCGCTGTCCAGCACGATCTCTTCCACGCTCGCTATCGCGACGGGCGGCATGCCCGGCAGGTTCGCTGAACGGGCATGAAAGCGCTGCCACATCGCGTCGATGCGCGCGGGCGCATCGCGGCTGGCCATCTCGATCGACGCATGCGGCCTGCCGAGCCAAAAGCCTTGAACGAAATCGACGTCGGCTTCCATCAGCGTCATCAGCTCGTCTTCCGATTCGACGCCTTCGCCGAGCACCATCGTGCCCGCGCGGTGCAGCATCGTCACGAGTTGGGTGGCGAATTGATGGTCGGCGTGCGGCGTGGCGATGCGCGCGACCAACGAACGATCGAGCTTGACGATATCGGGCCGCGTGCGCCAAATCCGGTCGAAGTTCGAAAATCCCGTGCCGAAATCGTCTATCGCGATCAACACGTCGCGTTCGCGCAGCGCTTCGACGATCCGATCGAACTTAGCTTCGTCGGTGCTCGGCTGTTCGATCATTTCGATGACGAGACGATGGTGCGGGATGCCGAAGTGATCGCAGAGTTCGTCGGTGAACGCGCGGTGGTTCGGCCCGACGCGCAGCAATTGCGGCAACGCGTTGATAAACAGCCAACCCGTACCGACACCTTGCTCGGCGAAGTTCGCGAAATGCACGGACCGCGAGAGCCTTTCCAACGCGAGCGCCGCGCCCGTTGCGCCCGCGCGAGCGAATAGGTGATCGGGCGCGACGCCTTCTCCGCTTGCACAGGTGGCACGCAACAGCGCCTCATAGCCGACGATGCGCTTGTGCGTGATCGAAACGACGGGCTGAAACGCGCTGCGCAGCGTCACGCCCCGGTACACGATGTGCCACCCGCCGCTATCGCGAGCGAGCAACGGCAAGACGCTTGCGAGCGTCAAGTCGCGCTTGGACGACATGACAAGGGACGCCCGAGCGCCCGCCGTGGCCTAGGGCGACGGACGCCGGGCCAGATGGGGAAGGAGAGCGTGCTGGTCGCGGGTAACGCGCCGTTCGACCGGCCGCGAACGAAAGGACCTGGCATGTCGTGCTTAGTCCGTATGATGAAACGGCAGTGTAGCAAACTGCGGGCCGGACAAGCACGCCGAATGTAAAACTGCGTGGACTTCGGCGCTTATGTCCGGCGCTGGCGCAGCCCCGGAATACGCTTGATGACGCCGGTGGCGAGTGCCGTGCCGACGAGGACGATGGCGCAGCCCTCGAGCATCCCCGCATTCACTTGTTCGTTCAAGAACAGCGCGCCCCACAAGATGCCGAAGACGGGAATGATGAACGTGACGGTGATGGCGCGCGCCGGCCCCGCGACGTTGATCAGGTGGAAGAAGATCAGATAGGCGACGCCCGTGCAGGCCACGCCTAAACTCAGTACGGCGCTCCATGCATGCAGCGAGACGGCGCCGGCCGGCCACGTGGCGACCGCAAACGGGATGAGCGCGAGGCTGCCCCCGATCATGCTGCCGGTAGCGATCGTCAGTGAATCGACACCCGTCAAGTGGCGCTTCGTGAAGTTGGCGGCAATTCCATAGAGCAGCGCCGCGCCCGTGGCGGCCAGCGCGGCCAGCGCGGTGGCGGAGGCCGACGGGGCGAGGGCGCCGTGCGGCGCTTCGATTTGGCCCCAGACGAGCGAGACGACCCCGGAAAAACCGATGAACATGCCGAGGGTGCGCAAAGGCGTGAGCCGATCCTTGAGCCAGACAAAGGCGACGAGCGCGCCCCAAAGCGGCGTCGTGGCGTTGATGACCGACGTGAGGCCTGCCGTCAGCGTCAGTTCGGCGAATGCGAAGAGGCAGAACGGTGCGGCGCTATTGAGCACGCCGACGACGAAGAGCGGCCACGCTTTGGCACGCATCGTCGTAAAGGAAGCGCCCGGCGTGCCGCGCAGCACGAGCATGAGCACCAGCACCGCGGCGCCGATCGATACGCGCAGGGCCATGAGCGGCGCTACCCCGAATTCGGCGACGCCTACGCGAATGAAGAGGAACGATGCGCCCCACAAGGCGGCGAGCACGAGCAATTGGACGGCGTGGGTGGGTTTCATGGCGGTATCGAGGCGGATTATTTGCGCTTTGGCGACTTCTTCTGGAGAAGCGAAACGCATGGTAGCACCGGGCAGCCAACCGATATTTCAGCGCAACATGAAACAGCAAGAAACGACAATCAACGAGAGATGAATGGCAGGAAATGACGAGGCGGCTGCCGATACGAAGCGCAGCGGGCCAATCTGCAATAAAAAAGGGGCGCATGGGAAAGCGCCCCTGTGCGAACCGCAATCGCTCCTCATCTAATCGACGTAGGCGAGCGCAGCGCGCGATGTGCCGCGGTGCGCTCGCTCTTCACATTCGAACGATGGCGTTACTGCTTCTGATAGATCTGCGCGCCGCTCTTGACGAATTCCACGGCCTTTTCCTCCATGCCCTTCTTGAGCGCCGCCTCGTCGCTGACGCCTTGTGCGGCGGCGAACTCGCGCACATCCTGCGTGATTTTCATCGAGCAGAAATGAGGCCCGCACATCGAGCAGAAGTGGGCGACCTTGGCCGAATCCTTCGGCAACGTCTCGTCGTGGAATTCGCGCGCCTTGTCCGGATCGAGGCCGATGTTGAACTGATCCTCCCAACGGAACTCGAAGCGCGCTTTCGACAGCGCGTTGTCGCGCACCTGCGCGCCCGGATGGCCCTTGGCCAGATCGGCCGCGTGGGC
>JBQCDS010000702.1:0-18545 GCA_051961035.1 Trinickia sp.
TCGACTGTCGCGACGATGGTGATCGGCTTCGTCGTCTGGATCCACCACATGTTCGCCACGGGCATCCCGCCGCTCGCGCTGGCGTTCTTCGGCTCGGCCAGCATGATCATTTCGATTCCGAGCGCCGTCGCGACGTTCGCTTGGATCGCGACCATCTGGCTTGGGCGGCCGGTGTTTCGCGCGCCGTTCCTCTTCTTTGCCGGGTTCGTGCTGCTGTTCGTGATCGGCGGTGTGTCGGGGGTGATGACGGCCGCCGTGCCCCTCGATTGGCAATTGACCGACACCTACTTCGTCGTCGCGCATTTGCATTACGTGCTGATCGGCATCAACGTGTTCCCGGTCGTGGGCGGCACCTACTTCTGGTTTCCGAAATTCACGGGCCGCATGATGAGCGAGCGGCTCGGCAAGATCGCGTTCTGGATCATGTTCGTCGGCTTCAATCTCGGCTTTTTCCCGATGCATATCGCGGGCTTGCTGGGCATGCCGCGCAGGATCTACACGTATGCGCCCGACATGGGATGGAATACCGTCAATATGCTGTCCTCGATCGGATCGTTCATGTTCGCGCTGGGGATCCTCGTGTTCCTCGTCGATGTCGTCTACAGCCGCAAGCACGGGCCGATCGCCGGCAACAACCCATGGGACGCCCCCTCGCTCGAATGGTCCGTGCCTTCGCCTCCGCCTCCGTATAACTTCGCAGTCCTACCGATCGTCGCGAGCCGGCATCCGCTTTGGGAAACGCGGATGGAGGCGGAAGCGGACAAACCTGTCGAAGCACGCTCGCACTTGGACGAAGGCTATTTGCTCACTCAAGGACGAGAGGCGTTGGGCACGACGGCGCTGGGCGGCAAGCCGTACGTGATTTTGAAGATGCCGGAGGATTCCTATGCGCCGTTCTGGCTGGCGCTGTTCGGCGCGCTGTTCTTGGCGGCACTCGGCATGCGATGGTTTGGCGCGGCGCTCTTATTGCTTGCGGCATGTGGTGTGTCGCTCGTCGTCTGGCTTTGGCCGCGGCGTGCGTTGATACAGCGCGAACCCGCACCGGTAGAGGAGGGATGATCGATGCAACCACCCCCACGCTCGCCGTCGCCCGATGCGGTGCTCGGTACGCTCGGCGGTGACCCGACGCACGCCGAGCGCGAAGATGCGCAAGCGGTGCTGCTGCACCCGCCGGGTGCGTTGCCCGTGGGTAGCGCGGGTGAGCGCACGACGGGCCGGCTCGGCTGTTTCATGCTGATCGCGACCGAGGCTTCGCTGTTCGGGTATCTGATCTTCTCGTACCTGTACCTCGCGGTGCAGCAAAAGACGCATTGGCCGCCGGAAGGATTGCCGAAGCTCGGCATGTCATCGGTGAACACGGCGATCCTCTTGACGAGCAGCGTGTTCGCCTGGCTGTGCGAACACTTCGTGAAGCGCCGGCGCAAGCGGTGGGCGACGGCTTCGATGGCGGTGGCCGTCGTACTGGGCATCGTCTTCGTCGGCGTTCAACTGCACGAGTGGCACGATCATCCGTACGGAATGACGTCGCATCTGTACGGCTCGCTCTATTTCACGATCACGGGCTTTCACCTCGCCCACGTGCTCGTGGGTATCGTCGTGCTGGTGTTGCTGGCTTGGTGGACAGCGCTCGGCTATTTCGACGAAAGACGCCATGCCGCGCTGACGATCGGCAGCTTGTATTGGCATTTCGTGGACGTCGTGTGGCTGTTCATCTTCACGACGCTTTATTTGACGCCTTATTGGTTCTAGCGATGGCCCTGGAAATGCAAGCGAATCGCGCCGAGCACAGCGGCGCCATTTCGGCTCTATGGTTGACGCTCGGCGTCCTCGCGACGCCCGGCGCTTGGCTATTGCAGATTTGCGCGGGCGAAACGCTGGTGGCGCATTCGTGCTACCCGCACGATGTGCCGCTGCGCATTGCGTTGAACCCGGCTGTCGGATGGGGCGTGGTGGGCTTGAGCGCCGCCATGCTCGTCGTGGGCGTGGCCGGTACCGCGCTCGCATGGTGGAACTGGCGGCGCTTGAAGCGGGCCGCGCATCGTCAACCGAGCGAATCGCCCGATACGAGAGTGGAAGGGCAGGCGTTCGTCGCCCGCGTCGGATTGATGGCGAGCGGATTATTCCTGTTCGCGCTCGTGGCGACCGATGTCGCTACGGGGCTCGTGTCGGCGTGCAAGTGAAAGTCACGCCCTCAATCGATCAAGAGGAGCATATGGTGTTCGGCTTGCGCGCTCGATGGTTTCGACAAAGCCTCGCACTGAGCGCACTCGCGTTCGCAGTGGGCTTCGCCGCGCCTCGGATGTGCCGCGCCGACGATTCCGCCGACGCGGCGGTCGTCGCGCGAGGTGCCTATCTGGCCAAACTCGCCGATTGTGCGGGTTGCCACACCAACGCGCCGACGGGGACGCCGCCGAAACCTTCGCCACCCTTCGCGGGCGGGCTCCCGATGGGTTCGCCGTTCGGCACGATTTGGACGAGCAACATCACGCCCGATCCGGTGTACGGGATCGGCCGCTACAGCTACGACGATTTCGAGCGTGCGGTGCGCGATGGCATTGCGCCGGGCGGAAAGTATCTGTATCCGGCCATGCCGTTTCCCTCGTTTTCGAAGATCAGCGACGACGACATGCATGCGCTTTACGCGTACTTCATGCACGGCGTGAAGCCGGTCCCGGCGCGCGTGCCGGAAACGAAGCTGCCGTTTCCATTCAATATCCGCTTGGGACTTGCCGTGTGGGACGAGCTGTTCGCCCCGCACGAACGGTATGACCCTCGCACCGATCGGAGCGCGCAGTGGAATCGCGGCGCGTACATCGTGCAGGGGCTCGGCCATTGCGGCGCGTGTCACACGCCACGTGGCCCGGCCTATGAAGAGCGAGGCTTCAACGACGGCGATCGCCACTATTTGACGGGCGGCACGAACGATCATTGGTACGCGCCGAATCTGACGGGCGATCCCGACTCGGGGCTGGGCAGCCTCTCGGCCGACGATATCGCCGCATTTCTCAAACATGGCCATGGCGCCGGCCTGGTCGCGTTCGGCAGCATGGTGGAAGTCATCGAAAACAGCGGGCAATACATGACCGACGACGATGTTCACGCGATTGCCACGTATTTGAAGACGTTGCCGCCGCGCAATAAGAGCGGGCACATCGACACGGACCCGGCCCGCAACGAAGCAACGGTCAACGTACTGCGCACGGGCTCCGTGGAATATCCGGGTGCCGGCATCTACAACGCGTTTTGCGCGCGCTGTCATAAAGCGGATGGGCGAGGGGAGCCCGGCAAATATCCACGTTTGGCGGGCAACCCGACCGTCGTCGCGCCGCATGCAACGTCGCTCATACGCCTGCTCGTCGAGGGCGGTCGGAGCCCGAGTACGATCGGTGGCCCGAAGCCCGAGCGGATGCCGTCGTTCGTCGGCAAGCTCAATAGCACCGAGATCGCGCGCGTGTTGTCCTTCATCCGAAACGCCTGGGGCAACGAAGCGCGGCCGGTGGCGCCTAGCGAAGTGAAGAAGCTGCGCGACAAGCTGCATCGATGATCCGGCCCGATGGCATGTCTGTTGCAAGGCGATGAAAACCGAGCGCCGCGCTACCGGCGGCGCGCCAGGCCTCACGGGCCGTGATCTTTTTTTCGAGGAGGTGATCAATGGAGATTCGCATCGCACGCCGGGCGCTTTTCGCATCGGCGATATCGGCCGCGCTGGCGTTGGTGGGCGTATCGTCGTTCGCGCAGCAGGCGGGGAGCGGGGGAAACTCGTCGGGCGGGAACGCAACCGGCTTGTCGGGGACGCCCGGAAGCGAAGGCGCCACCGGCGCGGCAGGTGCTTCGGCCACGCCGCCGGGCATGATGGCATCGCCGAACGAGAGCGGCGCGTCCAGCAGCAGCGCCGGGCACATGCATCACAAGCATCACAAAAAGCACCACCGCCATCATCATCGCCACTCGGCGGCGGCCAGCAACCCGGAGGCCGCGTCGTCGACGAAGCCTTGATCGACTAGCGGTACGACGTTAGCGGCGGGCCTTCGCCCAGCGCCGCCCGCCGTTGCGCCGCTTTATCGCTTCGAGCGATTTATAGCTTCACCCCGCCCGCCTCCGGCGCATCCGGATCCAAATCATCGCGTGCGACATCGTAGTCGCCTTCATATTCGTCGTCCGCGCCCAGGCCTCGCCAGTACGGCTCGCGCCCGTAAAACTGATGCACGGAGGTGGCCCAAGTGGCATCCGCCATCGACGGCCAATGCTGCTTGTCGAAACCCGGCGCGTTCTTGATCCGCTCGGAGGATAGCGACAGCAAGAAGCATTTGCGGTCCGTATCGAGCGTCAGTGCGCTCCAAGGAATCGCAAGCAGTTTGTCGCCGATGCCGAGAAAGCCGCCGGAAGACATGACGACATAGGCAATGCGCCCGGATTGCATATCGAGCATGATGTCCTTCACCTTCCCCACTTCCTCGCCGTCGGTGCTGAGGATTTTGTCGCCGTCGAGTGTGCTTGCAGCCATCACGTCGGGGCCCGGGCCGGCCGACGTTTCATCGCCTGCGCCGACGATACGGGCGCCTTGCGACGAAGGGGTTGTAGACGGTGTACTTTGGGTACGCATAACGTTTCTCCTGTTTCCGGTTCCACACTAAGGGTGCGCGTTGCGCGACGGAGCGCTCATGCAACGGACCAAGCAAGCAACGGCCGTTCCGCGCCGGTGCGATTGGATCAGCCGCTCTTGCCGCCGCCATCCATGCCCGATCCGGTGCGCCAAGCCTCCTTGCCGGCCTCGGACAGCTCGCCGCTGCTATGCGTCGCGTCGGCTTGCGTGCCTGGGATCGCCATCTCGCCGCCGGGCTGCTCGAGCGAGCGTTGCTTTTGCTGCTTTCGGGCGGCGACGCGCTCGTCGTGCGATTGGCCGCTATGAACGTTCATTGGGGTCCTCCTTGCCAAATCGTTGGGTGCGTGTCCAGGAGCACGCATCACGCGTGCCGGCCGCCGGTGCCCGGCTCCTGACGGCGCACGCAGGCGCGCACGTTGCTCGCTGATCGACAGGACGTCCGATCGCGCGGACGAATCAGGATGGGTGTATTTCGTCGACGAGATGAGGAGATCGATATGAGCAGCACACTGGATCCCGACAACATTCCGCCTTCCGGCACGCAAGGGCCGACTGGCCATGAAACGGGCACGCTGGGCCCGAGCGATTCCTCCGATAGCGGAAGCGACATCGCGGGCGCGAAGCGGCACGAGTTCGACAAGGACACCGAACTGGACGAGCACGCGCTCGAAACGGGCGAAGCCGAACTCGCAAGCGATACGGACCGAGCCGGCACGGGCGAACGTGCCGCTGCCGACGGCGATTCCACACTGATTGAAGATGCCGACATCGAGCCCGACCGCATCGAGGCGCCGGGCGGGCTCGACGAAGATATCGAGCCGTAGGCGTCCGTCACGTCGGTAGCGACCGTAAGGCCGGGCGGGCGGGCGTCTAGCGTTCGGTGGCGGCGGGCGAGCGCGAAGCCGCGGCGGGGACCGCCCGCTTGACGTCGACCGCATGCGGATACATCAGCAGCAACTGCCGCAGTACGCCGTTCGTCCAGCCGAAGCCGTCTTGCAGCGGGTATTCCCCGCCGCCGGCGGACACGTGCCCCGCGTTGCGGCTGATATTGTATTTTTCGACGAGTTTGCCCGTGCGCACGTAGTAGTCGACGTTGGTCTTGATCCAGCGCGTGGCGATCGTATGCGCGAGCGCGGCTTCGCCATAGCGCCGCAAGCCCACCACCGCCAGGTATTGCAACGGTGCCCAGCCGTTCGGTTCATCCCATTGCTGGCCTGTCGATACTTGCGTCGTCGCCATGCCGCCCGGCCGCAACAAGCCGTGTGTTATCGATTGCGCAACGGTGGTGGCTTGCTGACGCGATGCGACGCCGGCGAAGAGCGGATAAACGGTCGCTGCCGTGAGGCGCGCGCGCGATGTGCGATTGACGAAATCGTAATCGGCGAACGCGCCGATGCGCGGATTCCATAGCCAGTGGCGGATCGCCTCGGCGCGCGCCTTGGCGCGTGCGGCGAAGTTTTCCGCCCGCGACGCATCGCCTTGCAAGCGGTACGCCTTCGTCAGCGTTCGCTCGAGGCCGTACATGAGCGAATTCAGATCGACGGGAACGATCGACGTGACATCGATGGTCGCGAGCGTACGGTCATCCGCGAACCAACGCGAGCTGAAGTCCCAACCGGTTTCTCCGCCCGCTCGCAAGTTGCGCCATACGTCGCCGGCATCGCGCTGCGGCATCGAACGCGCCGTTTGGACATCTTCGCGATACGACTCGTCGCGGGGCGCCGCGCGTTCGTCCCAGTAGCGGTTCAATACGCTGCCGTCGGACAGACGCACGGCGTGGCGCGCGGCGCGCCCCGGCGCAAGCGATGCGGCACCGTCCATCCAATAGTCGTACTCGGCCTTCAGTTCCGGCAGGTATTGAAGGTAGACGCTTTCGCCGTCGTGTTCGGCGAGCAGCCCCACCATCTGCGAGAAGAACGGGGGTTGCGAGCGGCTGAGGTAGTAAGTGCGATTGCCGTTCGGAATGTGCCCGTAACGATCGATCAGCGCCGCGAAGTTCTTCAGCTCGTCGTCTGCGAGATCGTACCTGCCGCTGGCGACAAGACCGAGCATGATGAAGTACGAATCCCAGTAATAGATTTCGTCGATGCGTCCACCGGGTACGACGTACGGCGCGGGCAGCGGCAGCAGCGACGACCATTGGCTTGCGCCGGGATCCGGATCGCGGCGTAGCACGTCCCATAGCGTGTCGATGTGCTGCCCCACGGTCTGCTTCGGATCGGAAACGTACGGGCGCGTTTCATGATTGGGCATGTCGAAGTGCGCATCGACGAAGTTGCGCAAATCGAAGCCGGCTTGCCCGCGCGCCGCCTGATACGCCGCGACGATACGGCTCGGCGCTTCTTTCGGGATCATGTCGGCAAAGGTCTTGCTGTCGGGAAACAGATGGGCGAGCTCGACGTCCTTGAAAAGATCCCCCAGGCTCTCGGATGGGGGAAGCGGGGCGGCGAACGAGGACGATGCGCTACGGCTCGAGGTGGCCGAGTCGGATGCGGCTTGCTCGCGCGCCGTTGCCGAGCGAGCGGATGCCGGGGTAATCGCGGTGGCCGCGTGGGTTGTCTTCGACGAGTGGGACGCGTTGGATGCATCGGCTGCGCTGAGTGCATGAGTGCCGGCTGCGAAGCACGTGCTGGTGCAAAGCAAGGCGGCGGTGAGTGCTGAGCGCGCGAAGGCGACGAGCATGGAGCGGATCCTGTTGTGGTTGGTATGGGTATCGCGCGAAGGGCCACCGCGTTGCGGCGCGATGCATCGGCGCACGGCCGACGCCGCAAGCCCCATGCCGAGCAAACGCATGCATGAGCGTTTGCCATGGCGTCGGGCGTTGGACGGTGTAGGGAGGCGATACGTGCCGTAGCGATCCGAGCGCGAGGTGCAAGGGCTGTGGGCGGATGCAACGACGCCGCGTGCGGACCGAGGTTTCCGCACGCGGCGCGAGAAGGACTGACCGCCTGCAAGGCGAGAGGCATAGCGATCGAGTTCGGCGAGGCGTCGCGGGGTGAACCGCTCGCTGCCGTCGTTATTCGAAAGGGGGGCGGTGCAAGCGCCGTTTAGCGGTTACTGCAGATGCTGGCCGCCGTTGATCGAGATGTTCGCGCCGGTGACGAACCCTGCTTCGTTCGAGCACAGGTAGGCGACGAGCGCCGCCACTTCCTCGGGTTCGCCAAGACGGCCGACGGGGATCTCCGGCAGGATCTTCGTCTTCATGATTTCTTCGGGAATGGCCGTGACCATGCGAGTGCCGATGAAACCGGGCGATACGGTGTTGACCGTCACGCCTTTGCGAGCCACTTCGAGCGCGAGCGACTTGGTGAAGCCGTGCATGCCTGCTTTGGCGGCCGCGTAGTTCGTTTGCCCGAAGCCGCCCTTGTTGCCGATGACCGACGAGATGTTGACGATGCGTCCCCAGCCGCGCGACGTCATGTCCTCGTAGCACTGCTTCGTCATGTTGAAGACCGAATCGAGGTTGGTGCGCATGACGGCATCCCATCCGCCTTTGTCGAGCTTTTTGAAGCTCGCGTCACGCGTGATGCCGGCGTTGTTGACGAGGATGTCGATGGGCCCCACTTCGGCTTTGATCTGCGCGGCGCATCGTTCGCACGACTCGTAGTCGGCCACGTCGACGGCAAACGCGCGGAACTGACGGCCCGACGCTTCCATCCGCGCGAGCCAATCGTCGGCGCCCGTATTGTTCGGCGAATAGGTGACGACGACGGCATGACCGACATCGTGCAATCGGATGCTGATTGCTTCGCCGATGCCGCCCATGCCGCCCGTTACGAGGGCAATCTTGCTAGTCATCTTCGGTTCTCCTTGATGAGCCTTTGAAGTAAAAGGTGAAGCGGCGCGACTGCCCGCTGCTGCCGCCGCGCCGCGTGCTCAACCTGCTCGCGCCGTTACCGCAGGCGCGAACAGGCTTCGAGAATCGAGTTCCCGTTTTCGGTGATGCGCGGACGAGGCAGACCGAAGTTCTGCTCGGGCTGTTCCAACGCGATGAGATGGCGCTCGAGCAGCGCGCTCAACTCCGCCCGATCGCCGATTTGATCGGGAGCGTTCTTGACCAGCATCAATGTGGCGAGTTCGTGAGGGCTCAGCATGCGTCTCTCCAATGAAACCAAAGTGATCGATTGATCGTACTGATCGTGTATTGACCGCAACCGGTTGCACCGGCCCATCAATGCATCAATTACTTCGTCGGTGAAATGCGCTGAGTAAACTCGGAAATATTTCCGGGGTGCTGCAAAGAACGAAATGGCGGACGGAATGGCTATTCATATGACGCTTTAAAACGTTTTCGACGACTTTTATTTGTCCCCCGCGAGAGGTAGCAATTACCATCGCAGGCACGCATCCTGCGGTGATCCGGTAATTGTTTCGGAAAACCTGGCCGATTGGGTGCGGCCGGGCTTCTATTCGAAGGGTGTCGCAATACTAATACCGTCCTTCCCAATTCGCAATATGGAAGAGCCGGCTTTGTCTACTGCCCTATTTGTTTTGATGGGATCTGGCCGAAAGCGCCTGAATGCGATTCACAATAATTTTCGGAAATGTTCGATTGCGATCGTGCAGGCGGTTTAATTCGCCTGACACAAAACGGCGGTAGAAGTTGCTGCATTGAATTTGGCAGTATTGAATGCATACCGGACAGACCTGAGCGCTCGGTTGTCCCACTGTGTGCATAACAATGCGACCGAGGCGGCCGCGATGGCAGCATCGGGGCCCGGTAATTGCTACCACTGCACGTGACTGGCGCGGGTCATCCGCGGCCGCTTAACCAGAGGACAATGCCCATGCAAGAAAATCAGGAACCGACGAACCCCGGAGACGAAGGGCCGCAGGACGCGCCAGGCGTCGGCGAGGATACTTGCCGCGTATGCCGTGGCACCGGCATGGTGGAAGGGCAGCCTTGCACGATCTGCGGGGGGACGGGGCGCGTGCTTCAGGGCATCGGCGGAGGTTGATTCAAGCCGCGTCATCCGGGCCGCACCGCAGCGTTTCGTCCGCTACATCGCAACCGGCGCCGGCCGTCCGCAGGGATCGCGGCGGCGGGCGCCGATCGTTTAGGGCCCTTGCGCATTGAACCGCGACGCGCAAGGGCTTGACGCAGCGCTAGCGTTTCTAGTGATGGTCCGTGCGTGGCGTTGTCATATCCGATGTAACGTCGGTGCTTTCCACTCTTTCCATATTCGAATCCCAGTACGGCGAGCTGCCATAGTACTCATGCAGTTCGCTCGCCCAAGCCACATCGGCCATGGCAGGCCAGTGATCCTTGTCGAAGCCCGGGGCGTTGCGCACGGTGTCCGACGCAGCCGAAAGCAGGAAGCACTTGCGATCGGTATCCAGCGTGAGCGCGCTCCATGGGATGGCGAGCAGCTTATCGCCGATTCCAAGGAAGCCGCCGCTCGACATCACGGCGTAAGCGATCCGCCCAGTGTAGACATCGAGCATGATCTCCTTGATCTTGCCCACGTCTTCTCCGTCGGAGCTCATGACCTTGTCGCCGTCGAGCGTGCTTGCGGCCATGACGTACGGCCCTGGGCCTTCGGCCGTCGAACTGCCTTTACCGACGATGCGCGTTTCACCGGTGCTGCCCATGGGGTCAGGTGAGATGCTCATGGATTGCTCCTTTGCATGATGGTCGTATCGAGTCCGGCGTGTCATTGCCTCGCGCCGGCTGCTCTCGTGGTTGAATTGCTCGCCGATCGCTACTCCTACTCCTACTGCACCTGCGAAATCGCCTTCGAAACGGCGGCAGGGCTGTCGTAATTCTTGTCCGGCAGCTTGCCTAACAGATCCATGATCTCGCGGTCCGCATGGTGGGATCGCGCCGTTTCCGCTAGATGCTCCCGCGTCGTCGGATAGTCGACGCCCGCTAGGGCCTTCTGCACGTCGATGGGCGACGGTTGTCCGGGATGGCGATGATCTTGGGAGTGGGCCGGATGCTGCGCCATAAAGCCTCCTTCATCGAAGTTGAACACGCCTTCGTTTCAGCAACGAGCGTTCCATGAACCGTTGCCGGCACTGGGCAACCGCAACAGGGGTCACGCGCCGCGCGTGCCGTAAAAGCTGCAACGGTCGATGCAGGCTTTGCCGCCTACGCCGATTTGCGTTAAATAGGTACAGGTGTTGCTCGATCGATAGCATCCATCGCAACCCGTCAAATAGGATCCTTCGTAATGCGCTCAGACCCCGCACTCGACAAGCTTTGTATCGACACGATCCGCACATTGGCGATGGACGCCGTGCAAAAAGCCAATTCAGGCCATGCGGGCGCGCCCATGGCTCTCGCGCCCGTGGCGTATCAGCTCTGGCAGCACCACTTGCGCTACGACCCGAACGAACCGCTGTGGCCCAATCGCGACCGGTTCGTGCTGTCGGTTGGCCACGCTTCGATGCTGCTCTATTCAGTCCTGCATTTAGCCGGTGTGAAGGCGGTCGACGAGCAAGGGCGTCCCATGCAATCGCCTGCGGTATCGCTCGACGATATTCGGCACTTCCGGCAACTGGACAGCAAGACGCCCGGCCACCCGGAATACCGCATGACGACGGGCGTGGAAACGACGACGGGGCCGCTCGGCCAGGGATTGGGCAACAGCGTGGGCATGGCGATCGCCTCGCGTTGGTATGCCGCGCGATACAACCAGCCCGATTTCGATCTATTCGACTATCGCGTGTATGCGCTTGCTGGGGACGGCGATTTGATGGAAGGCGTCTCGCACGAGGCGGCCTCGTTGGCTGGGCACCTGCGCTTGTCGAATCTCACCTGGATTTACGACAGCAACCGGGTGACGATCGAAGGGCCGACGGATCTGGCCTACAGCGATGACGTCGAAGCCCGCTTTCGCGGCTACGGCTGGCACACGCTCGCGGTGGACGACGCCAACGACACGGCTGCTATCGATGCGGCATTCAGGGACGCGCAGGCGATGAACGACGCGCCGACGCTCATCGTCGTCAAGAGCGTGATCGGATGGGGCGCGCCGCATAAGCAAGGCACATCGGCGGCGCACAGCGATGCGCTCGGCGAAGAAGAAGTTGCGCTCGCGAAGCGTGCCTACGGATGGCCGGAGGACAAGCAGTTCTACGTGCCGCCGCAGGTGATAGAGCGGTTCGCCGAAGGCGTGAAAGCGCGCGGCGCGAGCGCGCGCGAGGCATGGCAATCCAAGTTCGACGCCTACGCGCAACGCTATCCGGAACTCGCTCGCGAACTCGAACTGATCGAGCGGCATGCGCTGCCCGACGGCTGGGATGCCGATCTGCCGACATTCGAGCCCGACGCGAAAGGCGAGGCGACGCGCGCTTCGTCGGGCGAAGTGCTCAATGCCATCGCGCCTCGGGTGCCGTGGGTGCTCGGCGGCGCGGCCGATCTCGCCCCTTCGACGAAAACGCTGCTGAAGTTCGATGGCGCCGGCAGTTTCTCCGCGGAGGATCCGAAGGGCCGCAACTTGCATTTCGGCGTACGCGAGCATGCGATGGGCGCGGTGGCCAACGGCCTGGCACTGTGCAACCTGCGGCCTTACACGGGAACGTTTCTGATTTTCAGCGACTATATGAAGCCGCCTATTCGGCTCGCGGCGCTCATGGAAATTCCCGTCGTTTTCGTCTTTACGCACGACTCGATCGGCCTCGGCGAAGATGGGCCCACGCATCAGCCCGTCGAACAGCTCGCTTCGCTTCGCGCGGTGCCCGGATTGACCGTGTTGCGTCCCGCGGATGCCAACGAGGTGCGCGAAGCATGGTGCCTCGCGCTGGCCGCCCCGCGCAGGCCAACCGCGCTCGTGCTGTCCCGCCAGCCGCTGCCGACGATCGATCGCACGCGCTTTGCGAGCGCCGCAGGCGTGTCTCGCGGCGCGTACGTGTTGGCGGATTCGCCTGACGGCGCCGCGCCCCAGGTGCTCTTGCTCGCAACCGGCAGCGAGGTGCACGTTTGCATGCAAGCCTATGAGCGGCTATCGCAGGAAGGCATCGCGGCCCGCGTCGTGTCCATGCCGTCGTGGGATATCTTCGAACGGCAAGACGACGCTTACAAGGACGCTGTCCTGCCGCCGGAAATCGACGCGCGCGTCGCCGTCGAACAAGCGGCCACGCTCGGATGGGATCGGTATGTGGGGCGAACCGGGGAAAAGATCGTCATGCATACGTTCGGCGCCTCGGCACCGATCCGCGATCTGCAAGGTAAGTTCGGGTTCACGCCCGAGCACGTCTACGAGGCGGCGAAGCGGCAGATTGCGCGCGTCGTCGCCTCGTCGGGGCTGCCGGGCGGCGATTGAAACGAGCGTGATCGATTGCGCTAATCGTTAGGTGTACGAACGATCCCCGCTATCGTTTGGCTCGGCGATCATCTGTCGGGCGCGGACGGCGACGAGACGGCGCTGAGCGTCGACGAAATCGAGCCGTCGGCGCTCGTCGCTAGATCGCCGAGCGAAACCATCCCGACCAAGTGCTTCTCGTGATCGAGCACGGGAAGACGTCGAATTTGTTGATCTGCCATCTTGCGTTCCGCTTCTTTCACATCGTCGTCGTCGAAACACCACGTGATCGGCTCGCTGGTGATGCTGCGCACGGTCGATCTGCTCGGGTCCATGCCGGCCGATACGGCTCGCACGACGATGTCGCGATCGGTCACCATGCCGACGAGCTTCGTGCCGTCGCACACAGGCAACGCGCCGACATTGAGTTCGTCCATTTTCTTTGCGGCCGTTTGTACTGTTTCGTTCGGCGCCAGGGTGACGGCGTCGCGTGTCATGACTTCAGCCACGGTGGTCATCTGCTTCTCCTTGCATTGCTAAAGCACTCGCCGCCGGCCCACGTGCTGCGCCGGCGGCTTCATGCCCGCTACAGAGCCGGCGCGTGCGCAGGCTCGAATGCCGTCACTCGGCGATTACTGTCCTTGGCCGTGATCGGTCTGACCTTGCTGATCCGGGGAGTAACCGCCCGTGGTACCGGACGGGCTCTGCCCATGCATACCGGGCGACATGGTGGAGCGGCCCGAACGGTGCCGAGTCGTTCCGGGGCTGCCGTAGCCGCCCGTGTCGTTGCTGCGGCCCATGCCTGGATGGATACCCGGCTGCTCTAGCGTGTTGCCGCTCGGCGCGGCGCCGCCGTGCGTACCGCCCGCGGTGCCGCCAGCACCGCCCGCGCCGGCCGACCCGCCCGCGCCGGCGCCCGTGCCGCCACCGGCCGCGCTACCGCCTGCGCCCTGGGCATAGGCGCCCCCAGCACATGCGAGTGCGATCGCGGAAATCGCGGAAGCGAGCAGCGTCTTTGTCGATGTCTTCATCATGTCCTCCGTTAGAAAAGGTTGCGTGATGCGCGTCCAATTTCAACTTCGCACGCACGGTCTGCATGCTGCAACGAGCATGCCGCGCTCGATGGATGCGGTGCGGCCACTGTCCTGGAACGCGCATTGCGTCCATTGATGCGTGGAGCGCGCCCGACGCGCGCGCATGGGCCTACTTGCCCCGTTTCAGCGTGAGGAGAGCCGATGACTGTTTCGCTCGATGCGCAGCAAAGCCTGGCAGAAATCGAACATGCCCTGTTCAAGAGTTTCCCGTCTTCATCGACGTCGATCACGCACGTCACCAATTCCGAAGGGATCGTGACCATTCAGGTGTCATGGGTGGCCGCGGCCGGCAGCATGAGCATTCTCGATTCGCGCTGTGCGGTCAGCCTGGTAATCGATCCCGACCTGCTTGCCCGCTACGGCGCCTTGCCCGGTTCAAAACGGCTGCGTGCCCGCGAGGCGCTGCGCGCGCATGCCGAAGATGCGCTGCATCGGCACATGCCGGAAGGCGGCATGGATCTCGCCGAATGCAATCTCATGATCGGTGTCGATGAATCGATCGTTGCCGACGCCGAACGAGGGCACGCGTGAAGGAAATCGCAAGGCGCGGCCGGGCGAGAATCAAAGGGCGCATCGCGGCCGACATCGCGCATGCGATGTGGCGTTATCGCAAGCACACGCTCGGCGCTTGCGCATTGATGATCGTCGCCAAGCTCGCCGGCGTGTCCGTCCCGCTGGCACTGCGCGAGATCATCGACCATCTCGGACATCGCACTGCGTTGTCGTTATTCCCCGTTTTCCTGGTGCTCGCTTACGCGCTGCTGCGCTTTATCGGCGACGCACTGGGCGAAGCGCGCGACGTCGTATTCAGTACGGTCACGCAGCATACGGTGGCGGAACTCGCCGAGCGCACGTTCGCGCGATTGCATCGTCTCGGCGCGCGCTATCATTCGCAGCGCGAAACCGGTTCGATCGTGCGCGACGTGCAAAAGGGCACCGACGGTATCGGTTACTTGCTCGGCGTCGGCTTGTTCACGATCTTGCCGGCCTTCATCGAAATCGGCACGGTCATCGGCATCATCGCCGCCAATTTCACGCTGAGCTTCATCTGGATCATCGCGGGAACACTGGTGTGTTATTCGGCGTATACCGTCATCTTTACGCGCCGACGCATGCTGGTGCAGCGCGAGGTCAATCGGTTGGAGGCGGCCTCGGACAGCCGACTCGTCGATAGCATGCTCAACTACGACACGGTGAAATACTTCGCCGCCGAAGAGCTCGAAACCACGCGCTATCGCGCGGTGCTCTCGCGCTGGATCGTCGCGCGATTGGCCAATCAACGCGCGCTCACGGCACTGCATCTCGGGCAGAGCGTCATCGTGTGCCTCGGGATCGCCGTCATGATGCTGCTCGCGGTGCAATATGTCGTCGCCGGACGGATGACGATCGGCGATCTCGTGCTCGTGAATGCCTACATCGTGCAGGTGTGCATGCCGCTCAATACGCTCGGCTTTGTCTTTCGCGAGACGAACGATGCGCTCGTCAACGTGGAGCGCATGTTCACCGTGCTCGCTGCCGATACCTTGAAAGAGGGAACGTCGAGCCCCGACGAAGATCGCGATGAACCCGGTGCGACGCCGCTCGTCGTGACCACCGGCGAGATCCGGTTCGAACATATCGATTTCGGCTACGATCCGGCGCGGCAGATTTTGCACGATGTCGATTTCCGCGCTCGGGCGGGCGGAACACTAGCCGTCGTCGGCGGCAGCGGTTCGGGCAAATCGACTCTGATGCGGCTGCTGTTTCGCCTCTATGCGCCGACGGGCGGCAAGGTCACGATCGACGGTCAAGATATCCAGCAGGTCACGCGCCATTCGTTGCGTCGATCGATCGGCATCGTGCCGCAAGATACCGTGCTGTTCAACGAGACGATCGCCTACAACATTGCCTACGGGCACCCGAATGCGACGCGCGCCGATGTCGTGCGCGCCGCGCGCGCGGCTCAGCTCGACGAATTCATCGAACGCTTGCCCGATCATTACGACACGCGCGTCGGCGAGCGCGGCGTGCGTTTGTCGGGAGGCGAGCGGCAGCGGATCGCCATTGCACGAGCGTTTTTGAAAGATCCGCCGATCATCGTGTTCGATGAAGCGACGTCAGCGCTCGATACGCGCTCGGAGCGCGCGATTCAAAACGAGTTTCGACGGCTGGCCCAGGGGCGGACGTCGGTTGTGATCGCGCACCGCTTGTCGACGATCGTCGATGCCGATCTGATTCTCGTCATGGAGCACGGACGCATCGTCGAACAGGGCCAGCATGATGCGCTGCTCGCACGCCCGGGCGGCGTCTATGCGCGCATGTGGGCGCTGCAACGCGAGCAAGGCGAACTCGAGCATGCGCAACGCAAGCTCGCGGCGCAGCCGATGCGGGTGGGCGATCTGGCGGCGGAGATCGCTGCGCGCGTCGCCACGGAAGCCACGAAGCAAGGCATCGATTTCGGTTTGCGCGTGGCGGACCCCGATCTACCGGTGACGGGCGAGACCGAGCAGATTCAACGCGTAATGGCGATGTTGTGCACGAACGAGATCGCGCACGCGCCGCCTCGTGGGCGCGTTGAGCTGCGCGCGCAGCGCGAGGGCAATATGGCGTGGCTCGCAGTGGTGGGCGCGCAAGCGGAGCCGGCGCCGCTATCGGACGAACAGGCGGCCGAAGCGGAGCGGACGCTCGGCGCGGCGGGCGGCGCATTCCGGCCGATGGCAATCGAGGGCCGCGTGTCCTATGTCGCTACGTTGCCGCTGCTGCCCGTGGTGGCCGCGGACGGCCTGATAACGCCGATCCCCACGGCAAGCACCCGGCTCGACGGCATCAATGTGCTGGCGATCGACGACGACGAGGAGGCCCGCGATGCGCTGGAAGCGGCGCTCGTGGCAAACGGCGCGCACGTCGAGCTTGCCGCCTCGGGCGACGATGCATTGCGGCGCCTGCGCGAAACGACGCCAGCGAATTGGCCTGGCGTCGTTGTCTGCGATATTTCATTGGGCGATGAGGACGGCTGCGAGGTGTTGGGAAGAATGCGTGACATGGCCCGCTTATACGACGGCGCGTTGCCTCCCGCCATTGCGCTGACCGGTTATAGCGATCCGGCAATCAGGGAGCGAACGGCACGAGCCGGCTTCGGCGCGCATTTCGTCAAGCCCGTTCCCATCGATGCCTTGGCCGGCGCGATTCGCCGCCTCCTCGTCGAGGCATGAAACTGCGCCCGCGTTCCGGGACTTGCCCTTGCTTGCCCATGCCACTGTGTCCAACCGCAGCGAATGGAGGGCGAAATGAAGGCAGTGGTGTTTCATGGAATCGGCGATATTCGTTTGGATACGGTACCCGATCCGCACTTGCAGGCCCCGACCGATGCGATCGTGCGGCTCACGTCGAGTGCGATTTGCGGCACTGACCTGCACATGGTGCGCGGCACGATGCCTGGCATGCAGCCCGGCACGATTTTAGGCCACGAGGGCGTGGGCATCGTCGAAGAGGTCGGTTCGGCCGTGCGTAACTTGTCCAAGGGCGATCGCGTGCTGATTCCCTCGACGATCTCGTGCGGCTATTGCGCGTACTGTCGCTCGGGCCATACGGCACAGTGCGACAACGCGAATCCACATGGACGTCTCGCGGGCACGGCGTTCTTCGGCGGCCCGAAAGACACCGGCCCGTTCAACGGCCTGCAAGCGCAATACGCGCGCACGCCGCTCGCGGCGGCGAGCCTCGTGCGCTTACCGGACGACATCGATGACGACCGCGCGATCCTCCTATCCGATATCTTTCCGACGGGGTGGTTCGGCGCGCAACTCGCACGTGTTCGCTTAGGCGATACCGTGGCCGTGTTCGGCGCCGGGCCCGTCGGTCAGTTCGCGATTGCCAGTGCGAGGCTGATGGGCGCGGGGCGCGTGTTTGCCGTCGATCGGCTCGAGTCCCGGCTGGCGATGGCCCGCGCGCAAGGCGCGGAGCCGATCGATTTCGATCGCGAGGATCCGGTGGAAGCGATTCGAGCGTTGACGGGCGGAATCGGCGTCGACCGCGTGATCGATGCCGTGGGCGTCGATGCCGAGCGTGCCGACGAAGGGCCGGCCGCCAGCGCAGAGCAAGCCAAAGCGTTCGATGCCGAAGTGAAGGAGGTCGCGCCGCAGCAAGCACCCAGCGCCCATGAGGGCGACGGCCAATGGAAGCCCGGCAGCGGGCCGACGCAGGCGATTCAGTGGGCGGTGAAGTCGGTGGCGAAGGCCGGCACAATCGGTGTGATCGGCGTGTATCCGCCAAGCGTTGCACGATTCCCGCTCGGCGAGGCGATGAATCGCAACCTTCAGGTGCATATGGGCAACTGCAACCACCGCGCGATTTTGCCGGAGCTCGTCGAACTGGTGCGCAACGGCTCGACCGATCCGCTTGCGATTCTCACGCAACGCGAGCCGATCCTGAACGCCATCGAGGCTTATAAGGCATTCGATAAGCGCCAGCCCGGATGGATCAAGGTCAAGCTCGAACCGTGAGTTCGTGAGCCCATGAGCCATGGCCGACGCTTCGAGCTCCCTCGTACTTCACTTGCGAGACACGTCGGCGGGTTGGGCTGCGCCGGCGTGCGGCCGGGTAGCCAGCAACGCACGAAAGTGA
>JBQCDS010000703.1:0-6551 GCA_051961035.1 Trinickia sp.
GCCGTATATATTTTTGTTGTTTTTGTAAAAATTTTGTTTTTTTTTCTTTTTTTTTTATTTTCTGTTGGTTCTGCCCCCCGCGCGCGGCCGCGACAGATTGGTTCGAGCCCTTGCCGCCGGGCCCCATCGCGAACGCCGAACCGGCGATCGTTTCCCCGATCACGGGCATGCGCTCCGCCCGAAACGCCAGATCGGTCACATAGATGCCGAGTATGACGACGCGCCCATTCATTTGCCGCGCTCCTCGCTCCGGCGAAGCGGTGCGTCCGGGGCGAGGATGACGCCCTTCGTGAAGATAAAGCAGCCGTACCCGCGCGTCTCGCCCGTCGCGATCACGCAGTAGGCCTTGCGCGCCCGCGCGTAAAAGGCATGGCGCTCGATCGGCGCGAACGGCACCGCTCGGCCTTCGGCACGGTCGACTTCCGCTTGGGCTTCGCGCTGAACGGCAGGCAGCGCCTGCGCATCGCCGACGACTTCCATCCGCATCGCGGGCGCTTCGACGAACGTATCGAGGGGCAGTACCGAGAGCACGGCCTGTACGGCGCGAGCCGCATCGACGCCGTCCATGCGCAGCAGCTTGCCGAGCACCGTCGCGCGCGCGACCGAATCGCCCGGAAAATTCGCGTCGCAAATGACGACCTCATCGCCGTGGCCCATCGCGCGCAGGGCATGAAGGATGTCGGCGTTCAGAAGCGGGTCCAGATGTTTCAGCACGGCGTCTCCAAGATGTAATGCGAAATCCGTGACAAGGCTTATGCGCGGCTCAGGCGCCGCCGCTCAATCGCCGTACGGAATCCAGATATTCTTCACTTGCGCCGCTTGGCGCAAGAAGGCAATGCCCTCGCTCTCGCGATCGAACCAATCGATGCGGCGGCCGTAATCGACGAACGTGCGTTTGAGATTGCCGACCGATTCGCGTTCGACGCGTTCGGAATCGCCCGCGCGGCCGAAGCACCAAAGGGCATCGACGTCGTCGTGCTTGGCGAGCGGCGGCAGCAGCGCGTCGCGCGCGCCCGTAACGATGTTCAGCGCGCCCGCCGGCACGTCCGACGTCTCCACGACTTGGTACAGATCGGTGGCCATCAACGGGCACGCTTCGCTCGGCAGCACGACCACGCGATTGCCGAGTGCGAGCGCCGGCGCCACGAGGGACACGAGCGCGAGCAGCGGCGCCTCGTCGGGGCAGGCGATGCCGATCACCCCGAGCGGCTCGTGCATCGCCAATGCCACGCCGCGCAGCGGCGGCGTATGCACGGCGCCGTCGAACTTGTCCGCCCACGCCGCGTAGGTGAATAGCCGCGAGATCGATGCCTGAACCTCAGCCTCGGCCGCGCTCGCGTCGCACTCCGTGCGCCGGGCGAGCTGACGCGCGAATTCGTCCGCGCGGGCCGAGAGGTTTTCGGCGAGGTAGTAGAGCACTTGCGCGCGGGCATGCCCGTTCATCTGCGACCACTTCGCCGCGCCTCGCGCCGCCGCGACGGCGTCGCGCACATCCTTGCGGTTGCCGTCCGCCACTTCGCCGACGCATGCGCCGCTCGGCGCGCGCACCACGCGCGAATCGCCGCCGTCGGCGCGCGTTTGCTTGCCGCCGATAAACAGCTTGGCCGTTCGATCGATGAACTCGGCGCCGAGGACGGAATCCGCCGCCGCGCCGCCCGCCGAGAGCGCCCCTGCCTCGCGCAGCGGGCCCTTGCCCCAGCCGACCGGCTTCAAGTACTCGTAGACGCCCTCGCGCCCGCCTTCGCGGCCATAGCCCGATTCGCGGTAGCCGCCGAAGCCCACGCTCGCGTCGAACAGATTCGTGGCGTTGACCCAGACGACGCCGCACGCGAGCCGCGGCGCGATGTCGAGCGCGCGACCGATCGTCTCGCTCCAAACGCTCGCGGCCAGCCCATATCGCGTGTTGTTGGCGAGCGCGACGGCCTCCTCGGCCGTGCGAAAGCTCATCGTCGTCAAAACGGGCCCGAAAATCTCCTCTTGCGCCAGCGTGCTGGACGGTGCGACGTTCGTGACGAGGGTCGGCGGATAGTACGAGCCGCCCGCCGCCGGCAGCGCGACCTCGCGCGGCTGCCAGATGGCGCACCCTTCGCGCCGCCCGGCTTCGACGAGCGATTGGATCCGTTCGAGCTGGACCGGATCGACGATCGCGCCCATGTCGATCGTCTTGTCGAGCGAAGGCCCGACGCGCAGCGTCGCCATGCGACGCTTGAGCTTGGCGATGAAACTCGCCTCGACGCCTTCCTGCACGAGCAGGCGCGAGCCCGCGCAACAAACCTGCCCCTGGTTGAACCAGATCGCGTCGACGACACCCTCGACCGCACCGTCGAGATCGGCATCGTCGAACACGATGAACGGCGACTTGCCGCCGAGTTCGAGCGTGAGCGATTTACCCGAGCCGGCTGTGGCCGTGCGAATCGCGCGGCCGACCTCGGTCGAACCCGTGAAGGCGATCTTGTCGACGCCGGGGTGGTCGACGAGGGCGGCCCCCGTGCGTCCGTCGCCGGTCACGACGTTCAAGACGCCGTCCGGCAAGCCCGCCTGCTTGGCGAGTTCGGCGAACAGCAGCGCCGTGAGCGGCGTGTACTCCGCCGGCTTGAGCACGACGCAGTTGCCGAGCGCGATCGCCGGCGCCACTTTCCACGCGAGCATCAGCAACGGAAAATTCCACGGCACGATCTGACCGATCACGCCCAGCGGCGCCCACCCTTTGAATTCGCTCTCCTGCAGCTGAGCCCACCCTGCGTGGTGCAGAAAGTGCCGGGCCACGAGCGGCACGTCGATGTCGCGCGTTTCGCGAATCGGCTTGCCGTTGTCGAGCGCTTCGAGCACCGCGAACAAGCGGCTGTGCCGCTGCACCATGCGCGCGAGCGCGTAGAGATGCCGCGCACGCTGCGCGCCGCCGGCGGCAAGCCACGCGCCCTGCGCCGCGCGTGCGCAAGCGACCGCCGCGTCCACGTCGGCCGCATCGCCCTGCGCCGCGTGCGCCAGCGTCTCGCCGGTGGCGGGGGCATGTACCGCGAAGCGCTCGCCCGACGCACCCGCGCGCCATTGCCCGCCGATGAAATGGCCGAACCGCGCCTCGTGCCGGGCGAGCCAGGCGCGCGCGGCTTGATCGTCCTCGGGGGCGCTCGCGTAATCCATCGTTTCAAAATACTCGGCAACGCTCATCGTGACTGTACTCACGCTACGGGGTGACGGTTGAAAGCCGAATAGCGGCCGGTGACGTGGTGCTCGAGCTGGCGCTCGATATCGGCGAGCAGGCTCGACGCGCCGATTCGAAAGAGCGACGGTTCGAGCCAATCGCGGCCCAGCTCTTCCTTCATCAACACTTGATAGGCAAGGACGGTCTTGGCGTTCGACACGCCGCCGGCGGGTTTGAAGCCCACGCGCGCGCCCGTGCGCTCGCGAAACTCACGGATCATTCTCACCATGACGAGCGACACGTCGAGCGTCGCATTGACGCCCTCCTTGCCCGTCGATGTCTTGATGAAATCGGCGCCAGCCATCATGCAGACCATCGACGCCTTGGCAATGTTGGTCAAGGTGCGGATGTCGCCCGTGGCGAGGATCGCCTTCAGATGCGCGGCACCGCACGCGGCGCGGAAATCGCGCACTTCGTCGTAGAGCGCGCGCCAATTGCCCGTGAGGACGTGTTCGCGCGTGACGACGATGTCGATTTCAGCGGCGCCGTCGGCGACCGAGGCCTCGATTTCCTCGAGCTTGAGCCGATGCGGGTTCAAGCCGGCGGGAAAGCCCGTCGAGACGGCCGCGACAGGGATGCGCGTTCCAGCGAGCGCGTCCACGGCGGCGGCCACGAAGCGGTGATAGACACAGACAGCGCCCGTTACGACGGCATCGGGCGCCACGCCCAGCGCTTCCACGAGATCGGCTCGCACCGGACGACGCGCCTTCGCGCAGAGCCGGCGCACGCGGCCTTCGGTATCGTCGCCGCTCAACGTTGTCAGATCGATGCAGGTGATGGCCTTGAGCAACCAGGCCGCCTGCGCGTCCTTTTTCACCGATCGGCGTGCGGCGAGCGTCGAGGTACGCCGCTCGACGGCCGAGGCGTTGACGCGAAGGCCGTCGATCAAGGCAGAGTCGAACGGTACGCCGAGATTGCTCGCGTCAAGCGCGAACGCCAGGCTGTGCGGCACGACGATCGAATGGGTTGAAGCGTCGGACATAGGCAGATGCGTTGTGCGATGCACAACATACCGTGATGGTTTATTCGCATCGATCGTAGCGGCATGACATGATCATGACAAGCGATCGTTACAATTTTATCGGAGGCAACGATCGGCTGCGCGAGCCTTGGGAGCCCCTCGTACTCACGGCCTGCCATCCGCATCTATCCGTTGCTAGCCGACGAAAACCCGCGCTACGCACGCGCGTAGGACCGCTCACCTCGTTCAAAAAACCGACGCAAAACCGTCTCCCATTACCTAGTGCATTCTCGGGCCGCGCCCATACGCGTATCGGGCCCCAGCCCGTTCGCCACGTGTACGATCGGCGGCCCCGGCGTGAATTATGTCAATGCGGAAGTCGAACCCTGGGTGGCGATCAATCCCGCCAACCCGTCGAACGTCATCGGCGTTTGGCAGCAAGACCGTTGGTCGAACGGCGGCGCTCACGGCCTCGTTGCCGGCTACTCGTTCGACGGCGGGCATACCTGGAGTCAGACGAGCCAGCCGTTCAGCGCCTGCGCGGGAGGCCTCGGCTACGAACGTGCGTCGGACCCGTGGGTCTCCATCGGGCCCGACGGCACCGCGTATTCCGTGTCCATCTCGTTCAATCAATCGAACAACAGCAACTCCGTCGCGGCCGCTGTCTCGAACGACGGCGGACAAACATGGACCAACCTGAGCGTGCTCATTGCCGATAACGAGCCGTCGACGCAGTTCTTCAACGACAAAGAATCCGTGACGGCCGACCCGCTGCATGCAGGCGTCGCCTATGCCGTGTGGGATCGGCTGGAATCGCCGAACGCCAATCCGTACGCCGATCTTCATGCACAGGCGTATCGCGGCCCGACGTTGTTTTCGAAAACGGTGAACGGCGGCCAGACATGGAGCGCGCCCAAGCAGATCGTGACGGTGCCGTCGCGCCAGCAAACGATCGGCAATCAGATCGTCGTCAATCGACAAGACGGAACGCTCTATGACTTTTTCGATTTGATCGCGCCGCCCAATAAACCGTCGCCCTACAAGGTGGCGTTCGTCAAGTCGACGGACGGCGGCGCAACATGGACGAAGCCGCAAATCATCGCGAACCTGGAGACGGTGCCCGTTGTCGATCCGAATACGGGCGAGACGCTACGCACGGGGGACATCATCCCCGAGCCCGCGATCGATGCCGCCACGGGGCAGCTCTATGTCGTTTGGCAGGATGCGCGCTTCAACGGCGGCAACTACGACGAGGTGGCACTCTCCACTTCCACGGACGGCGGCAAGACATGGAGCGCACCGACGCGCGTCAACACCCCCACCGGGAAGCTCGCGTTCAATCCTGCGGTGCATACGAACGCGGCGGGGACCGTCGCCGTCACTTACTACGACGTTCGCAATCTGATGGCGGGCAACACCTCGACGCTGCCGACCGACTTGTGGATGACGACATCCACCGACGGGGGCAAGACCTTCGGCAACGAGACGCATCTAGCCGGGTCGTTCGACATGAAGACAGCGCCGAACGCCGAAGGGTTCTTCATCGGCGATTACTCGGGGCTCGATGCACAGGGCACGTCGTTCCTGCCGTTCTTCGTGCAGACGAACTCGGGCAACACGGCCAATCCAACCGACGTGTTCGCCGCGCCCTGAGCGGCTGAGCGGCTGAGCGGCAAGGAAAAGCGCCGGACGTCCACTCCACCCGGCGCCGAAAGAGGCTGCACCGCCGCGCTCGAGCTTACTTCTCGTGCTTCTTCGGAATCTTCGCGCCCGACTTGCGGGCTTGATTCAACGCAATGGCGACCGATTGCTTCTGCGACTTGCCGTGCTTCATTTCAGTCTTGACATTCTTCGAAATGTCGTCGCGCGATGTTCCTCGTTTCAGTGGCATGACGCCCTCCTTTGCGCGCATGGCGCGTTGCTGATCAACGATGTGCCTACATCGTTCAGTTCAGCAACGCGCGTTCCACCGGCGTGACCGTTGACGGCGGCCCTCCGCCCACGTCAGGAATGTAATGAGCGCAGGCGTGCTTACGCTTCGTTGCGCTTGCGCGTCATGCCGAGCAAATCGGCCATGGCGGCACGCGCGTCCGCCGACCGACGTTCCCGAATCGCATCGAGCACGGACGTGTGCTGGCTCAGCGCGGCATTGAACACTTCCGCGCGCTTCGCATTGAGCCTGAGCTGCGCTTCGAGCGTGCGCTCGATCAGCGCGCCGAGGGGCAGCAACAGCTCATTGCTGCATGCGGCCAAGATGCCTAAATGAAAATGCAGATCGGCCCGCACCCATTCGTCGTCGTTGCGTGCGGCGACCATCGACGCATGCGCGCGTTCAACCGAATCGATCGTCTCGGGCGTGTATGCGCGTGCCGCCAGTTCAGCCGCATA
>JBQCDS010000704.1:0-3294 GCA_051961035.1 Trinickia sp.
CCCGGCAGGATATCGCACGAACAAAACCGCGCCCGCGCTGAGCTGCGTTCCTCCGTGTGCGCACGCCCATAACAAGCGCCGGGTCAGCCGCTGCTCGCGATGAAGCGCTGCCGCCCACGTGGCGGACTCTTGCCGATCGCGTGCGCTGTCGTACGCATGCTGGAGTCGTTGCACGAAGAGCGTGGGTAGGCGCGGCATGGCGGCGAGATGCGGCAGTTCGCGCGCGAGCCGCTTGATCCAGCCTCGGTGCCCCACATCCTCTCTTGCGAGGCCTTTTAGCGTGCCTTCGACAACCTGCCACGTATCGAAACCCGGCGCCAACGTCAGCGCGATCGATTCCGCCCGCTCCAGGGCTTGATGAGCGAGCGCGAGCGCCGGCGAGACGCCGCCGTCGAACGGTTCCACTGCGGTGAGCAAGTGCGCCAAAAGCGCGGCGGGCGAACGCTGGCTGCTCGGCGCGGCGAAGTGCGGTTCGGCCCGCGTGCGCAGCTCCGCGCCGAGCATTTCGTCGCGCGTGTCAGGCCCGACGTGGCCGGCCTCCCGATGCATTGCCGCGAGCCGCCCGTAGTCCTGCTCGAACAGCGCGCCGGCCCCGTGGATGAAGAACTCGCGCTCGGGCTCGGTGAGGGTGGCCATGATCTTGCCGTCGCCGAAAACGAGCCTGCCCAGCGTTGCAGGCTCCGTGCTTATTCGTAGGTGCTCGGCATCGAGTGCCGCATGGAAGAAACCATGCGAGAAGGCTTGTTCGACGACGACTTCAACGACACGCTCAGCCAACGCTTCCAGATCGATACCGCGCATCCGTAGCGTTTCGAGATCGGTCACCGGCAGGGACGCGATACGCTCCATGACAAGCACGTGATCGGTGCTGAGTTCCCAGACCACTTCAGGTACGACGACGCGCTCGTCGCCGCTGAAGTGCCTGCTCGTCTGGGACAAATTGGCTGCTTCTCCGCGCAAATCGAAGCGTCGCTGAACTTCGGCGCCTAGCCATTGGGCCGCCTCGCGAACGTGCAGTTGGCGGGCCGTGCGCGAGAACCGTTCGAGAAGTCGCGCGACCCAGCCCAGGACGACGATGTCGTCGTCGATTTGCTCGACTTGCTTGACGCGCAACAGCTTGATGACAGTGTCGACGTAGCCGCCGTCCGGCCGCGCGGTACTTTGAGCCGCCGATAACTTCGCGCCGTGGACTTGCTCGGCGATCCCGCTTTCCAGCGCGATAGGTTCGATCGAAGCGAAGGCCGACTGCGGCGGGCGCCCCATCGCATTCGCGATAGCGGGGATCGTTTCGGCTGGAGGCAAAGGTGCCGTCAAGCTTCGCTCGAGGCTGACCAGCAAATTCAGTGCGTCATGCAACGAGCGTCCGAGCGCCTCGCGCTGGGCGGGCGACTGGGTGACGAACGCGTCGATAAGCGGCCCCAGCTGCGGCAGCGCGCGAAGCAGCGATTGTCGTGCCCCCGGCGAGCCATGCAAGCGGGAGGCGAGGTGCACGACCCATTCCAGCGTGCCGTGCTGCGGCGCCGCGGCCCACAGCAGCCTCGCGCCGTAGCGAAGAAGGCAAAACAAGAGAGCAAGCCGCCGAAACGTAGTGCGCATGAACTAAGAGGAAGAGCCCAACGGGAGTGACGGAACCACCGAGAAGGATGCCATGTGAATCCATGCCGTGCGCATTGAAATCTGTGGGGACCCGCCGCGCGGGCAACGAGAGCTGTGCGGCATTGCAAAATAATAAAAAATTCAATCGACCCTATAGTTGCGCTACATGCTGCCGTAAAGCCGGGCATCGGCCCGATCCGCGCTACCGCAACGAGCGAGCATACAAGGCGCCTCGCCCGTTTGTTACTGGACGCATGCCGTTGTTCTCAATCCACGAGAGAGTCAACGATGTCGCATCATGCATTTTTCAATCGACTGTTTCCGCAAAGCGTCGCAGTCGATCTCGGCACGGCGAATACCCTCATCTACATGCGCGGAAAGGGAATCGTGCTGAACCAGCCGTCGGTCGTTTGCTTCCAAAAATCGGTGGAGGCGGGCCGCAGCCGCATGACGGCTGTCGGCGACCAAGCGAAGCAGCTGCTCGGGCGCGCCCCGGGCAATCTAGAGGCCGTCCGGCCGATGCGGCATGGCGTCATCGCGAACTTCTCGGCCGCCGAGCACATGTTCCGTGAGTTCGTCGATATGGCGCAACTTCGCTCGCTGTTCGGGCGCCGTGCCGAGTTTACGATCTGCGTGCCGTCCAACGCCACCGACGTAGAGCGGCGCGCTATCCGCGAGGCCGCGCTGACGGCCGGGGCGGCCAAGGTCACCCTGATCGGCGAATCGCTCGCCGCCGCAGTGGGCGCTGGTCTGCCCGTGGCGGAGGCGCGCGGTTCGATGGTCGTCGACATCGGCGGCGGTACGACGGAAGTGGGCATCGTGTCGCTCGGAGGCATCGTATATCAAAAATCGGTGCGTGTCGGCGGCGATCAATTCGATGCGGCTATCGTCGGCCATGTGCGCAGCACTTACGGTGTCGTCCTCGGCGATCAAACGGCCGAACTCGTCAAGAAAACGATCGGCACCGCAACGGCAAACGTGCCGCAGCAGCGCATGCGCGCGGTTGGGCGCAGCTTGAGCGACGGACTGCCGCGCACGGTCGAACTGTTGAACCATGACCTGGCCGAGGCGCTGGCCCTGCCGCTGAAAGCCGTTATCGGCGCCGTGAAGAATGCGCTCGAGAACATGCCGGCCGAACTCGTTACCGATGTCGCCAATACGGGGCTCGTGCTGACAGGGGGCGGGGCGCTGCTGGCCCATCTGGATCGCCGTCTCGCCGAAGCGACGGGGCTCGCGGTGCGCGTGGCGAACGAGCCGTTGACGTGCGCCGTGCGTGGCGCCGGAGCAGCCGCCGATTGCGTCGATTCCGCCGCGTTCCTGCAGTAACGCTCGGCCGCGGCCGCCGGGCGCGAGCCGCCTGGCCCGGTGTTACCATCGGCGTTTGCTTATCTGCCACTCGCGAGCGCCGGCTTGGGTCATGCCATCCATCAGTCAACTCAACGTTTATCCCATCAAATCGTGCGCGGGCATTGCGCGTGAGACTGTCCGCTTAACGCCCTACGGCCTGGAGCACGATCGCAACTGGATGGTGATCGATGCGCAAGGGCGCTTCGTCACGCAGCGCACGCATGCGAGCCTCGCGCGCATCCAGCCCGCATTGGACAGCGACGAGCTCGAAGTACGGACGCCCGGGATGGCAACGTTGAAACTGCCCGTCGATGCCGCCATGGTGGCCGGCGCGCCTACGATTGCGGCGAC